>NZ_JBHYRR010000039.1:0-22163 GCF_047974155.1 Megasphaera jansseni
TACCGGCCTGTTCGGTCACGCTGGCGTAATCACTGGTCGTCTTCCCACGGCTGTACGAAGCGTTTCCACTTTTCGCTTCCAAACTGATTCCAGTCGACGAACGATGGCCCCGGTAGGTTTCTGAATCCTGTACACTTTCGATATGCAGATTCCCGCCCGTCTTTACGGTCACAGACTGTCCCTGGAGCTGGGAACCGACGAGGGTCGTATCCTTTCCGGAACTCGTCATCAGGCTGTCTTGTGCCGTGGCTTGGCTGCCCGTATGGGTAACGCGCGTCGTCGTCCCTTGGTCTTTCATCTTGCCATACGATGCGTCGATACTGGTCAGGCCGCCATGGAAGGACGTTCCGATTGAAGCACCATGACTCTGATAGCTGTCACGGATGGTTTCTTCATTCGTACCGGTCTGGAGGCGGACAGCTCCGCTGGCCGTGAGGGATACATTCTTCCCTTGAATAGATTCGCCAACCGCCGTCAGATTTCCTTTATTTTCCTGTGAACTTTCAGCCTGGACCGTCACGTCGCCGGCACTCATCATCCGGCCGCCGGCATAGGTCTGCTGATTCACTTCTGATTCCTGCTTGAAGGAGCTGGAGCCAATCCCGACGTGCAGGCCAACTGACGTCACATCGGCAGGCGATTTGCCTTTCAGGTCCTTCCGGAGGTTCCGGCCGGCGTCTACCAGTTCCAAGCCCTGCAAGGTCTTATTGTCCCGCGACTGGGCCGTGCGGACGGCACCGCGGAAGGTTTCACCCGCCGAAATGGCCGAATTGTTCAGACTGAGGCTCAGGCCCGACCGGGATTCTTCATGGGTCCGTTTTTCGCGGGCTTCATTCGTCGCCCCATCGACGAGAACTTCCTGTCCCGTCAAGGTCACGCCCTGCCGGCCGAAAACATCGGCTGTCGTCAAATGGGCCGTATCGCCCGCAGCCAGGGTCAGGCTGCCGCCTGTCGATGCCAGGGTACTGCCGACCTGGGTTTTCCATTTCATCTCCCGTATCTGCTTTACTAGCAATAACTGCCCCTTTCAAATGCGTTATGAGGCCATTTTCTTTTATAAGTGTAACTGCCCTGGGTCGTCCCAAAAGTCACGGTCCGTTCCTGGTTCTCTTTTGCAATATTATCGACACGACCTGTAGCCGTCAGCGTCGTCCCTGCGGTCAACTGGCTGTTCTCATTGGTCACGTCTCCCTTTATTAATTCAGTTCCTTTTCCGCCTTGAAGGAACTGAATCCAATATAATTTATATGAAATATAGGACTCCAAAAAAACTAGCCCCACTAATTAATACAGCTACATGGAAATATATCTCTTTCATTTCTTGTCCAGTAGCTTTTAAATACCTTCGCCTTCCCAAAACACCTATAGCATACCAAAGAAATAACAAGCTCATCATAAAAAAATAGGACCCGTCTTGATATTCTGTACTAGGTTTCATAAGTATTACATAAAACATGTTCAATAAAGAAAGGACAAACGCAATATTAACCAGAAAAAAAGCTTTTTTAGGCGAGTATTTCAATACTATCTTGTCCTTCTTTGTTAATCGAATCTTTAAAATATACGTCTTAATGATGTAAGGAATCACTATCATCAAGCCAACTAAAAATATAACATCTTTTGAATTCATTTTGATTCACCTCTTTTTTTAGTTTCTTCTTTATCTTGCTTATCCATTTCTACTTTTTCTCTTTCTATATAATAATTTGCTCCAGCAGCTGCAAATATTCCGGCCCCGACTCCTAAAACAGGAGTAAATACAACAGCCCCACCAGCCCCGACTCCAATAGAAAAACCAGTTCCTATAATATCCATGGCATCTGCTTTGTATTTATACTTCCAATTCGTGTATCTTTCATTATTTTCAGCAATACTATCCATAAGAATGCCTAACTGTAATCCAGCATTTGCTCTGCCGCCAACCGTTTTAGAAAGTGCCCTCACTTCTCCAGCTGTAGTAGAAATGCTCTTTTCAGCCGCTATTTGTACCAATTTTTCACCAACTTTAGAAGGAATAGAAGTAGCGGCTTCCTCGGCAGTGCTATTTTTAATATGCCACAGTGCATCATGTGTATTTACTGGGGCCATCGTATAATAATATTTTCCATCACTATCTATAGCATAATGATTTCCATCATCTCCTTCAACGACGGTGGCTCCATCAATAGCTAATTTATCTCCGTAATTCTTAAGCACAGGATCCGTCATCGTATAGTAAGTGTTTCCATCATTACCGTCTACAACAGATATGCCTTCTTTGTTTACATATGATATATGCCCTTCTGCTACTAATTCATCTCCCGTATTCATGAATTTACTTGTTAGCTTCGTACTGTTATCGGGGAAAGTCACATAGATTTGTCCATTCGGTTGATACCCCCAAGAAAATTTAGCTATCAATTCATCATCAGAAAGATTAGCAAAAATCGGAGAGGGTGCATATGGGCTACGCCCTATGCCCGCTGCCAAATCTTTCCATACACGCCCTTCGTCTACAAACGACTGATAGTATGCATGTCTTAAATTTCCAATCTCATCTAATTCATCTCCCGTATAATACTGAACAACTAAATTATTAATAAGCTCGTTGAATTGTATTCCAAAGTTATATCCCATCGCGCCCGGATCATGTTGCTGCACTGCATCATAAAAATCTTCAGATATTTGATTACTTGTCCCATAAGATGCACTATATCCCATTTCATAATCTGTCAAAGCCAAATAATAGGCAAATTTGTTGAGATATTCTGCTTTTGCCGATTCTATTCCGACGACATGCTGCAATTGAATAAATTCAGTATAATCCTTCAACAAATTCATCTGATCGGTATGTGTCAGCCAGTTATATTCTGTAGCCTTCATCGCAATCGCTGAACCACTGCTTGAATCCGTTGCCACTTGTCCTATCAAAGCACTGGCTAATTTGTGCAATTCAGAGTTTTTTATTTTTCCTAATTCATGCTGCAAGGCTTCATTCAGTCCAGCACTGGTAATGCCAGAAGTAAAACCATTCCCTGTTAAGGAAGATAGAAGTCCGCCTAATGTACTATGAAGCAGTACCTTATACTCACCACCTTCTTGCCATTTAGCAGCTTCTTGTAAATATTGTTTTGCCAGAGCCCCATTCCCCTCTTTATCCGCTTTAAGGGCTTGCTGAAGAAGCTTTTTTTGTCTGCTCACAGCCATGTCACCAATTAGTGTAAAACCTTCTCTGGATACGATATCAACTATTTTCTGACGTTCTTCTACCTTTTTCTGATTAAAAATTTTTTCCAGCTGATTCAATGATTGTTCCGTATCGTGATTAATTTGCGCCTGCGTTTGACTACCTGCTATAGTAATAATCCCATCCGAAATAGCCGAATAAGTTTTACTGTCGGCCTTCCCTTTCATAGGTATCCCCATAGGTACGGCTGTTCCTAACGGATTACTCCGACTAATATATTCAGGCGACCATTCAATTCCATTGGAATCCGCATGGTATTCTGCTTTATTATGAATATTTTCCATCGTAAGCGAGGCAGTATCTAACTGATTTTTATTCGTTTCTGCTTTACTAGCAATAACTGCCCCTTTCAAATGCGTGTTACCTTTTACTGCTATATTAAAACCACTTTCTCCTGCATAAATCCCTGCTTGCTTTGTGACACTGGCATAATTACTATCTATGCGACCGCTAGCGACAGATAATTGACTCTTCGATTCATGTAGGGCTTCAATTCCATTTGTTTTAAAAGTAAGATTAGCTCCCAGAGAAGATTTCTGACCTTGATATGTCTCTGAATCCTGTACACTTTCGATGTGCAGATTCCCGCCCGTCTTTACGGTCACCGACTGTCCCTGGAGCTGGGAACCGACGAGGGTCGTATCCTTTCCAGAACTCGTCATCAGACGGTCTTGTGCCGTGGCTTGGCTGCCCGTATGGGTAACGCGCGTCGTCGTCCCTTGGTCTTTCATCTTACCATACGATGCGTCGATACTGGTCAGGCCGCCATGGAAGGACGTTCCGATTGAAGCGCCATGGCTCTGATAGCTGTCACGGATGGTTTCTTCATTCGTACCGGTCTGGAGGCGGACGGCTCCGCTGGCCGTGAGGGATACATTCTTCCCTTGAATAGATTCGCCAACCGCCGTCAGATTTCCTTTATTTTCCTGTGAACTTGATGTAGAAAAAAACACGGCCTGGGGCCGTTTCGTAGGGGCCGGCCCGTCCAGGGCGGCCCGCTGTGATATTTCATCATAGCCCATCCTGATCTAATGGCAGGCTTTTACGAACTCGGATTCAGATGCGGCTTCGCCGCTATAAACTCAAACTAACAACGACGCTTCGGGAAATCCTCAGCGCGTAGCGGGACGCCTTAACAGGCGTCCCCTACGAAATCGCATATAGGCGAAAAAAATAACCACGCGGCTCATGAACCGCGTGGTTATCGTATTCTTTATGGTGGAGATAAGGAGGATCGAACTCCTGACCTCTTGCATGCCATGCAAGCGCTCTCCCAGCTGAGCTATACCCCCATGTATCTGGTACGAAAAATATTATAGCATGGGCTATGGATTGTTGTCAAGGTTTCTTTAAGGAAAAGGGACCGCGCACGGCAGCAAAAGTGCTATGCGACGGTCCCTTTGCATCTGACTATGTTACCGGAGTGGGATTCTGGTAAATGAATCAGGCAACCTTATCTGTTTGGGTACGGTAATAGGTATTTTCGGCAAAGTCCTTGACCGACTCTACGTCGATCAATTCGTTTTCTCCCAAAGGTATCTTGGCCATGGCTTCGGCCACGTAATTGACGTGGGTTCCGGCGACCCATACGCCACTGGGCAGTAGTTCGACGGCGCTGCGCAGGTTCTTGGAGATATCGTCGGAGAAGAGGTCGCGGTGCATGATGGCAAAGAGGGCGACTTTTCCGGCTTTGAGCCGCGGCAGGACGGCTTGGGAGACGTCGTCCAATTTCAGGTTCAAGAACCAGACACCGGCAAAGACGATATCGTAATCATCAAAGTTTTCCGGAGCCTGTTCCATAGGCAGGAAGTCCGTATCATCCGGCAAGACCGAGCGGATGGCTTCTGCCAATTTTTTGACTCTTCCAGTCTGTGAGGAATACAGTACCAATGCTTTCATTATTTCCATCCCCTTTCCTATGGATGAACATCACTTTCTATGTCTGTACTATACCATAGAAAAGGACCGCATTCGGTTGTATTTGCAACACCTCACAATTCTTCAAAGACGTGTTCGGCAATGTGCAGGGCCCGCAGCTGAGAGGTTTTCTTATATTGATGCTGTTCCATGCGTTGGAGGATGTTGGTCAGGACGGTGACGGCGTCGACGATGTACGGACCTTTATTGAGCATGACACATTCAGCCCGTTCACCCATGGCGGCGTCAGTAATTTCCGCCCGTGACGGCAGGCCGGTCTTGACCAGGTTTTCCAGGACCTGAGTGGCCCAAATGACGGGAACATGAGCAGCTTCGCAAACCCACATGATTTCTTCCTGGAGCTCGGCCAGGCGCCGATAGCCGACTTCGACAGCCAGGTCGCCGCGGGCGATCATGATGCCCAAGGGCTGACGAGATGCGGCCTGGATGATGATGTCCGGCAAGTGGTCTACGGCTTCTTTGTTTTCGATTTTGGCGACCAGGGCCAGGTGGTGGAACGATTTGCCGCAACGTTTTTTCAATTCTTTCTGCAAGAGGGCCACGTCAGCTGCCGATTTCACGAAGGAATAGCCGATGGCGTCGGCATGTTGGACGACGAAGTCCAGGTCTTCTTTGTCCTTTTCCGTCAAAGGCGACAGGTTCATCGGCGTCTGCGGGAAGTTCAGGCTCTTCTGGTTCTTTATTTTCCCGCCTTTCGGCTTGGTGTAGGTAATCTTCAGGTAGGCCCCCTTCTCGGTCAGGCTTTCGACGACGGCCCGGATTTTCCCATCGTCGATGAGGACGGGCTGGCCGCTGCGGAGGTTTTCAAAGACTTCCGGGATGCTGCACGACAAGACGATATTTCCCGTATAATCCGAGGGATACGACGAAATGGCGCCGGATACGAGGAAGACTTGTTCTCCCGGCAGGACCTTGGCTTCGCCATAGCGCAGCAGGACCGAGGCAATGCGGACTTTCGGACCAGCCAGGTCCATGTAGACTTTGCAGTGATGCCCCGTTTCGGCTTCGGCCTGGCGGATATAGGAAATCATGGCATCCCAAATTTCCTGTGAATCATGGGCGCAGTTGATACGGGCGCAGTCCATGCCGGCAGCCACGAGGTTACGGATAAGGGTACCGCCATCTTCAGCGGCTTCGGTCGGCAGCGTCACCATAATCCGCGTCCCGGTCTTGGCCGTACCAAAAATCCGTCCCGTATTATAGGCCAGGAGGGTATCCCCATAAAAGAAGCGTTTTGTCTGGGGATACGGGATGAGCTTGCTTTCCGGTTCATGGCAAATCCGTCCGAGAGAGGCCATGACGGCATCCAGATTGGTAATCGCCCGTGCTTCGCCGCGTCCCAGAGAGGATAAGCCCAAAGGCAGGAGAGAGCGCTGGATTTTCCGCAGGTCATGGCAGCGCAGGGCCAAATAAAAGGCCATATTCCAGGCACTATAGACGAAGCGCGTCCGCTGAATCTGTGGCAGCCAGTGCTGGAATAAGGCGTCCCCCCGGGAAAGGACGTCGCGCCGGAGCTGGCAAAGGACATCGTAAAGTTCTTTCGTCGATGTATATATTTCCTGTTCCAATGTAATCACCTCATTGTCATGAATTTTCTTCATAATAATATTATATTCCCGGTATGATTCTTTCTCAATACTTGCTGTTTTGTTTTACAACGATTTTACAGATATATTTTTTACATATGATAAGTCTATAATATATATATTTTTCTAATCGTATAATTTATGATATACTGACCCTTGTTTCTACGAAAGGAGTCTTATTATGGAATGGATTACGACGACGGACATTCACATCCTCTTCGGGCTGCACCACCTGGCCGGGCCGCACATGGATGCTTTCATCACTTACTTCACGACGGTGATCAACACGCTTTGGCTCTGGGCCATCCTGGCGGCCGCCGGACTCTGGAAACGGCGGAGCCGCTGGGTCACGATTACCATCATCGTCGCCGTCATCCTGGCCATCCTCGTCGGCGATGTGGCTATCAAGCACTTCGTCATGCGTATCCGGCCGTATCTGGTCATTCCCGGTGCGCCGACGCTGGATACGCTGAAATACCCGATCAGCTACTCCTTTCCGTCGGGTCATTCCTTCTTTTTCTTTGCTGGTGCAACGGTCCTGTTCCGCTTCCGCCGCCGTCTGGGCATAGCGGCCTACGGCCTGGCCTGTGTCGTTGCTTTTTCCCGCATGTATTTGTTCATGCACTTCCCCAGCGACGTACTGACTGGTGCCATCCTGGGTATCATCATAGGAAATATTGCCTGGCAGATATGCGGATATGCCAAAAAGCGGCTATCTTATTAAGACAGCCGCTTTTTACGTTGGTCGTTGGTCGTACAGGATTAAAAATATACCCCATCACGATGAACTACGAACGATTAAGCTTTTGCTTTTTTCGGTACTAAATCACCGATCCGGTCCAGGATATAATGGGGCTGGTAAGAGAACTGCTGGATATTTTCCCGGTTAGAGACACCGCTCATGACCAAGACTGTTTCCATACCGGATTCTACCCCGCCGATGATGTCCGTGTCCATCCGGTCGCCAATCATGACGGCGTCTCCGGAATGGACGCCCAGCTTTTTCAAGCCCGTGCGCATCATCAATGGATTCGGCTTGCCGATGAAGTACGCCTGCTTCCCCGTAGCCAGTTCGATTGGTGCAATCAAGGCCCGGCAGGCCGGGATGACGCCCCGGTCACTAGGGCTGGTCATATCGCCATTGGTGCCAATAAGCTTGGCCCCTTTGTTGATCAGCTCAGTCGCCTTGATAATCATTTCATAATTATAGCCTGTCGTTTCGCCGACGACTACGTATTCCGGATTGACATCATTGAAGGGGATACCGACTTCATAAAGGGCATTAATCAAGCCGTGGGCCCCGATGATGTAAGCCGAGCAGCCTGGAGCCTGGGTTTTCAGGAAATGAGCCGTCGCCAGGGCGCTCGTATAAAAATGACTTTCCTCGATATCCAGTCCCATAGACTGGAGCTTTTTGCGAAGTTCCAGCGGAGTCCGTTCGCTAGAATTGGTAAGGAACAGGAACTGCTTCTTTTCTTTCTGGAGCCAGTTTACAAATTCCTTTACCCCTGGAATCAAGGTGCTGCCTTGGTAGATAACACCGTCCATATCACTGATGAAACCTTTTTTAGAACGTATGATGTTCAAATCCCTCATGAATGAATTCCCCCTTCATGGATGAATGTTATTTATTCGCCACGAAGCCGGCGATGACCATGCGTTGTACTTCGTTGGTGCCTTCGTAAATCTGCATGATTTTGGCATCGCGAACGAGTTTTTCTACCGGATATTCCCGGCTGTAACCGAAGCCGCCAAGGATCTGAACAGCTTCCAATGCGACCTGGACGGCCATGTCACCGGCAAAGCATTTGGCAATGGCTGCTTCGCGGGTGTAATTCCGTTTCGGTACGGCATAGTACGTATTGAGGAAGTTGATGATCGCCGCACGAGCGACTTCGGTCTTCATGTCCATGTCGGCCAGTTTAAAGGCAATGACTTCGTGCTTGATGATCGGCTTACCGAAGGTGACGCGCTGTTTGGCGTATTTGACCGATTCGTCGATAGCCCGCTGGGCAATGCCGACGGCCAGGGAAGCTACCATCGGACGGGCCAGGTCCAAGGTCTGCATGGCGTAGATGAAGCCCTTCCCTTCCTGACCGATGAGGTGGTCTGCCGGGATGTGGACGTCCTGGAAAATGACTTCCGTCGTGTTGGACAGGCGGATGCCCATCTTATCTTCTTCTTTGCCGACAGAAACGCCTGGGCGGTCGCGTTCGACGATGAAGGCCGAAATGCCTTTGACGCCCTTCGTCTTGTCGGTGATGGCAAAAACCGTATAGACCGAGGCGACGCCGCCATTGGTGATGAAGCATTTCGTGCCGTTCAATACGTATTCATCGCCCTGTTTGACTGCGACTGTCGTCCCGGCTGCCGCATCGGAGCCGGCATTGGCTTCGGTCAGGCAGAATGCGCAGAAACCGCTGCCCTTTTCACCGGTCAGGTATTCGGCATAGAGTTTCTTCTGGGCATCCGTGCCGTGCTGGAGCACCGGTTTCAGGCCCAGGCCGGAAGCGGCGATGGCCGTAGCAACGCCGGCGTCGACTTTAGCCAGTTCTTCGTAGACGGCAGCGACGGTATAATAGTCCTGGCCCAAGCCGCCGTATTCTTCCGGGATTTCCAGGCCGCAGAAACCCATATCGACGGCTTCCTGATAGATGTCCAGCAATTTCTGGCCCGGTTCCTTAGCCTGATCCAGTTCATGAACAAAGGGAGCGACTTTCTTTTCGGCAAAATCTTTAGCCAAATTGACCAGGTCCTGCTGGTCTTTCTTCAAAATATAACCCATGATGAAAACCTCCTCTGACAGAAAATAAGCGGATGACAAGCGCGTATATACTATACTATTTATCATCATTCTATCAGAAATGGCCGAAAAAGCAACCGTGAGATAGGGGTAGTAGTGGTTAGTGGCTCGTGGTTAGGGGTTAGGGGTTAGGGATTAGGGGCTAGGGGCTAGGGGCTAGCAGTTAGGGGTTAGCAGTTAGGGGTTAGCAGTTAGCCGTTCATAGGGGCGTCCCTACAACAACAAAAAAAGGGTTGTCGCATGATGGCAAAAAACCATCGTGCGACAACCCTTTTTTCGTCTTGGTCGGAACGGCGAGATTTGAACTCGCGACCTCTTCCACCCCAAGGAAGCGCGCTACCAAGCTGCGCCACGTCCCGTCGACTTTTCTATTTTAACTGATTCGACAGGACTTGTCAATAGTCTATTTATTATCTCTTTTACGGAAAAACGGCAGGGCTACTTCCGGGAACAGGGTATAGCTCAGGACGTCTTCCGGGCTGGCATTGGGGAATCCTTCGTCGGCCAGGGCCTTTTTCGATTTTTCCAGTTCCGGTTCCAAATCGTCGGCCGGGCGGTGGGTGATGACCGGTTCGTCACCGATGCACATTTTGCGGAACTTTTCATCGATCTTGCCGGGAACACGACCGTATTTCCCGCGGACGATGTCACGGACTTCGTTGGTGACGATCTTATAGCGGCCATAGAGAACGTTGAGGGCCGCTGCCGAACCGGTAATCTGGCTGGTCGGCGTTACCAGCGGCGGATAGCCGAGGTCACGGCGGACGTTGGGCATTTCTGCCAGGACTTCATCGAAGCGGTCTTCTGCCCCCTGGGCTTTGAGCTGGTTATAGAGGTTAGTCAGCATACCACCGGGAATCTGATATTTGCGGACAGCCGGGTTGATCTGGCTGGGCATGGTCAATTTGAACTCGTCTTCCAGTTCCTTGCGGACATGCTTGAAGTGGTCGACAATAGGCCACAGGCGGTCGACGTCGATGTCCGTATCGTAGATGCTGTGCTGCAAGGCCATGACCATCGATTCCGTAGCCGGCTGGCTGGTGATTTCACCGAACGGCGACAAGGCTGTGTCAATGATATCGACGCCGGCTTCAATGGCCTTCATATAGGTCATTTCACCGAGACCGCACGTGCAGTGCGTGTGCAGTTCGATAGGTACGGACAAGTGCTTCTTGAGCATGCGGATCAGATTGTATGCGTCATACGGGGACAGCAGGCCGGACATGTCCTTGATGCAGATGGAGTCGACGCCCATGTCCTGCAATTCCTTGGCGACCTTGGTGAACGATTCCATCGTATGGATGGGGCTGATGGTATAGACCAGGGCCCCCTGGACGTGGACGGACTTCGTGTCTTTCGCCGCCTTGATGGCCGCTTCCAGGTTACGCGGATCATTGAGGGCGTCGAAGACACGGATGATGTCGATGCCGTTATCGACGGCGCGGTTGACGAATTCGTAGACGACATCGTCGGCATAATGGCGATAGCCTAAGATATTCTGGCCGCGGAACAACATCTGCAAGGGCGTCTTCTTGACGTGCTTCTTGATGGTCCGCAGGCGTTCCCACGGATCTTCATCGAGAAAGCGCATACACGTATCAAAAGTAGCGCCACCCCAACATTCCAGGGCGTTATAGCCGACTTCATCCATCGCTTCCAGGACCGGCAGCATCTGGCGCAGGCGCATACGCGTGGCCGCAATGGACTGGTGCCCGTCACGAAGGACCGTTTCTGTGATTTTTACTCTTGCCATTCTATTTCCTCCAATGTTGTAGTTATCTTCATTCAAAGGTTGGATGCGAAAATCATGCGTACTATTTTATTATATCATAGTAGGCCCGGTTTTGCTATTCACATCAAGGTCATAAGCGGTCCGTCCCTGGCAGACGCGGATATGGCCGACGGGCACGTCGTCCTGGCGCCAGGTCAGGTGCTGAGGCAGGCTCCAGCGGGCCGTCTTGACAGTGACGTTGTGATAGCCACGGACACGGGACGTATCGCGCCGGTTGTAACAGATGACAATATCCGGTTCCGCTGGCAGGCTGCGGAGGAAAGGCAGGAGCTGCCTGTTATAGCGCCGGGTATCGACTAATTCACCCATAGCCGGCGTATAGGCCCCAGCCAGGACCTGCGTGTCGTCATCGAGGTCTTCCGTGGCTTGCAGGCCCGTACGGATGCAATTTATCCCCTGTTCCAGGAAATGCTGCTTCATGTAGGCCGCCCGGACGACACCTTCATGGATGGTCAAAGGATGATATCGGCCGGCCCGCCAGCTGTCGGCCAGGTCCGTCCCGGTGAGGACGGCGATGGGATAGATGCGGGCCAGGTCTGGATGGAGCCGGCAGATGGACGTCGTGGTCCGTACCAAGCTGTCCCAGTCTTCACCGGGCAGGCCGGGCATGAGCTGATGGCCGACGGTAAAGCCGTACTGCCGCAAGAGGGCCGTCGCCGCCACGACATCCTCTGCCGTATGGCCCCGCCGGGCCTGCCGGAGGACGGCATCATCCATGGACTGGACGCCGAGTTCAACGCAGGTCATGCCATAATGCTGCAGGCGCTGCAATATCTCCGGCGTGATGCAGTCCGGCCGGGTCGAACAGCGGATGGCCGCAATCGTACCGGCTTGTAAGGCTTCATAAGCCGGCTGCAGGAGCCCTTCCTGTATCTCCCCGGGCATGGCCGTAAAACTGCCGCCATAGAAAGCCACTTCCCAGTGGCGCGGCGTCTGGGCCGACGCCGTATACGACGCAATCAGACGGCGCACTTCATCGGCTGACGGCAGTCCCTGGTGCCCCGTGATCTGCCACTGATTGCAAAAAACGCAGCGGTGAGGGCAGCCGATATGGGGAATGAAAATAGGGATAATAGACGTTTGCATGATGCCTCCTGTGAAAAAAAGAGGCTGTCTCATCGACAGCCTCTTTTTTTAGTGGTTCGTGGTTCGTTGTTCGTGGTTCGTAATACTAGCCACTAGCCACTAATCACTAGCCACTCAAAACTCTTCGCCTTTCAAATTCATGAGTGCTGTATGCGCTGCATGTTGTTCGGCGTCTTTTTTTGTTTTTCCCGATCCTTCGCCCAGGACTTTGCCATTGACTTTGACTTCCATGTAGAAAGTCTTATCGTGGTCCGGTCCTTCGCTGCGGCACAGTTCATATTCGATGTGCTGCGGGCCCTTCTGCTGGACGTATTCCTGGAAGAGGGTCTTATAGTCTTTCTCATAATGGCCGCTCTTGACCAGGTCCAGATAGCCCTTGAGCTGATGAAGGATGAATTTGCGGGCTTCTTCATAGGAACTGTCAATATAAATCGCACCGACGACGGCTTCAAAGGCGTCGGCCATGATGCTCGGCCGCGTGCGTCCTCCCGTAGCCAGTTCCCCCTTGCCCAGGAGGATATAGTCCCCCATGTGGAACTTGGCACAGACCGAAGCCAGCGGCGTTTCACTGACGACACTGGCCCGGGCTTTGGACAGTTCCCCTTCGGGCATATTGGGATAATGAAGGAATAGATATTCACCTACGACCAGGTCCAGGATGGCATCGCCCAAAAATTCCAGGCGTTCGTTGTAATAGCCGTGGCTGGCCTTATTTTCATTGGCATAGGATGAATGGGTCAGGGCCTGATCCAAAATGAGGAGATTATGGAATTCTTTGAGGCCCAAGACCTGTATGAATTGTTCTAACTGTTGTTTTCGTTCGGTATCCATCAGGTCAGTCTTCTTTATTATTCAGCGTACTTCTTGAAGAGAAGGGTGGCATTATGGCCGCCGAAACCGAAGGAGTTGGAAATAGCGACGTTGACGTCTGCTTCTACGGCTTTGCCCGGTACATAATTGAGGCCCAGTTCTTTCAATTCGTCTTCCGGTTCGACGAGGTTGATCGTCGGATGGACTTTGCCCGTTTCGATGGTCATGGCGCAGGCAATGGCTTCGACAGCGCCGGCAGCGCCGAGGAGATGGCCTGTCATGGATTTCGTCGAGCTGACGAGCATATCTTTAGCATGATCGCCGAAGACGCGGGCAATGGCCTTCGATTCATTGAGGTCATTGAGATGCGTCGACGTGCCGTGGGCATTGACATAATCGACATCTTCCGGTTTGAGACCGGCATCTTTGATGGCCAGGGCCATACATTTGGACTGCTGGATGCCTTCCGGAGCCGGAGCGGTGATGTGGTAAGCATCGGCATTGCTGCCATAGCCGCCAACTTCGCAATAGATGTGAGCACCGCGTTTCTTAGCGTGTTCCAGTTCTTCCAGAACGACGACGCCGGCACCTTCGCCCATGACAAAGCCATCGCGGTCTTTATCGAAGGGGCGCGATGCGTGAGCCGGATCATCATTGCGCGTGCTCAGGGCTTTCATAGCAGCAAAACCTGCTACGGCACCCGGAGATACAGCGGCTTCCGTACCACCGGCTACGGCTGCATCGAGTTCGCCGCGCTGAATCATGCGGTACGCATCACCAATGGAGTTCGTGCCCGTGGCACAGGCTGTGACGACGCTGGCGCAATGGCCTTGAAGGCCGAAGAAAATGGATACCTGGCCCGATGCCATGTTGGCAATCATCTTCGGTACGACAAAGGGATTGACCCGCGACGGGCCTTTAGCAAACAAGCCTTTGTACAAGTTGTGGAGTGTTTCCATGCCACCAATGCCCGTGCCGATAATCGTGCCAATGCGGTCGCGGTCTTCTTCATCCAGATTGATTTTGGAATCATCGAGAGCCAGTTTGGCAGCTGCTACGGAGAACTGCGTGGACGGATCCATATGACGGGCTTCTTTACGGTCGATGCCGTAGTCAGCGGGGTTAAAATCTTTGACTTCGCCGGCAATGCGGGCAGCATATTCGGTTGCGTCAAAATGGGTAATGGGGCCGATGCCGTTTTCGCCGTTGAGCAGGGCATTCCAGAAAGCATCTTTACCGATGCCAACAGGAGAAATGACACCTAACCCTGTAATTACTACGCGTTTTTCCAAAGTTTTCACCTCATTATAAAAAGTAACGTACAATCAGTCGGGAATGGCTTCCATTTCCCGTTTGATGTTGGCAAATATATCCTTGACCGGCAGGATGTCGTGAATTTCCATCATGCGCTTGCCGGAAAATACCAGGCCTGTTTCGACGTCGCCCTGCTGGGCCCGCGTCAATGCCCGGATGATGCAGTATTTATGGCTGCACTTCTTGAGACACTGGTCACACGTTTCCGGCTTCGGTGCCGTCCCCAGGAGAATCCGTTCGGAGAAAGGCGTGCGGATAGCCTGGCCGGGAAGGCCAACAGGACTGTGTACGAGGATGAAGTCTTCCGGTTTGTTGGCCCGGAGATAGACTTTTTTCAATTCTTCTGAACCATTCGATTCGACGCTGGCCGCAAAACGGCTGCCCATCTGGACGCCATTGGCGCCGAGGCGGAGCATTTCGGCCACGTCTTCCCCATACAGTACCCCGCCGGCACCGATGACAGGGATGTCAACGGCAGCGCGGACTTCCGGCACGATGAGGCGGCTCGAACGGTTGGTCCCCAAATGCCCGCCTGCTTCAGCTCCTTCGACGACGACGGCCGAAGCACCCAGGGATTGGGATATTTTAGCTAGTTTGGCAGAAGACACAATGGGGACAATAGGCGTGCCCGATGCTTTGCCCCAGGCAAACATGTCCCGGGAAAAGCCTGCGCCTGCCACAACCAGATCGATTCCTTCTTCAATAGCAGTGGTCACGATGCCCTTGAATTCACGGGCTGCAACCATGACGTTTATACCTATGATTCCATGAGGAGACAATTTTCTGGCTAATTTAATTTCATGTCGCAATTCGTCAAAAGGCATGCCAGATGCCGCAATAAGGCCGATACCGCCTTCATTGGCTACGGCTGCAGCCAGCCGGGCTGTGGACAAACGGATGGCCATGCCGCCCTGAATGATTGGCACCTTTGCTACGAGCTTACCTATTCTTAATTCTGGCAGCTTCACTCTGTTTTCCTCCATTCAAGATACCGGGAGGGGAAGACATACAACATGCCTCCCCCTTCGGGCTCTTATTGCGTACTTACGCTTTCTTTTCCTTTTCAATGTAATCAACTGTATCTTTGACAGTTTTGATTTTTTCAGCCACATCATCAGGGATTTCGATATTGAATTCTTCTTCGAAAGCCATGATCAGTTCAACAATGTCCAAGGAATCAGCGCCTAAATCATCGATGTAAGCAGCGTCCATTTTGACTTCTTTTTCGTCAACGCCTAACTGTTCAACAACAATGCTCTTAACTTTTTCAAAAGTATCCTGTTCGCTCATGTCCATTCACCCCCTTTCAGTGGAGTATGCCTTTTTGTATTACATTACCATGCCGCCGTCTACGTTGAGGGTCTGGCCGGTAATATAGCTGGCATCATCGGATGCCAGGAACAAGACGGCCTTGGCCACTTCTTCCGGCTGGGCGACGCGGCCCAGGGGAATGGTCTTGACCATGGCATCGACGGCGTCTTCACCGAGGACAGCCGTCATATCCGTGGCGATGCATCCCGGTGCTACGGCATTGCAGCGGATGTTGCGCGAAGCCAGTTCCTTGGCTACGGATTTCGTAAAGCCAATGAGGCCGGCTTTGGCAGCGGCGTAATTGGCCTGTCCGGCATTGCCTATTTCGCCGACGACGGACGTAATGTTAATGATCGAGCCACTGCGCTGTTTCATCATCAGCCGCGATACGGCCTTGGTGCAGTGGAACGCCCCATTGAGGTTGGTATTGAGGACGGCCTGCCAGTCTTCTTCTTTCATAATCATGAGCAGTCCGTCGCGGGTGATGCCCGCATTATTGACTAAGATATCGACGCGGCCCAATTCTTTCTTGACGGCTTTCACCATATCGCCTACGGCCTTTTCATCAGAGACATCGCACTGGATGGCCATGGCCTGAACGCCTTTTTCTTCGATGGCGCGCTTCGTTTCTTCAGCAGCCTTCGTATTGCCAGCATAAATAATGGCTACGCTGGCACCGGCTTCAGCCAGGGCAATGGCTACGGCGCGGCCGATGCCGCGGGAGCCGCCGGTAACGATAGCCGTTTTCCCTGTTAAGTGCATTTTATCGAACCTCCTGGAAAAATTCAAGCGTTTTCTGTAAGGAAGGAATATCTTCTACATTTTCGCTGTGGATTTTGCGGTCGATTTTGCGGTTGAAACCGCAAAGGGTCTTGCCCGGACCGACTTCGACGAAGGTTTCAGCGCCGAAAGCCTGCATGGTCTTGGTGCAGTCGATCCAGAGGACCGGGCTGGCAGCCTGTTTGACCAGGTTGGCTTTGATATCAGCAGCGGCCGTTTCGATCTGGCCGTTGACATTGGCTACGACGGGGATCTTGGCGTCGGAAATAGTGATGTCGTCAAGGACTTCTGCCAGTCGTTTAGCAGCCGGTTCCATGAGCGTGCTATGGAAGGGAGCACTGACGTGGAGGAGGATGGCCCGTTTCGCACCGGCTTCCTTCATGGCAGCAGCTGCTTCTTCAACGGCTTTCGTACTGCCGGCGATGACGATCTGGCCGGGGCAGTTGAAGTTGACGGCCTGGACCGTGCCGCCCTGGGCCGAAATCTGGGCACAGATGTCTTTAATCTTATCTTCAGCCAGGCCGAGGATAGCTGCCATGCCGCCTTCACCGAGAGGTACGGCTTCCTGCATGAACTGGCCGCGGAGGCGGACCGTGCGGACGGCATCGGCAAAGGTCAGGGCGCCGGCGGCGACGAGAGCCGAATATTCGCCGAGGCTGTGGCCGGCAGCGATGTCCGGTGTCAGCCCTTCCTGAGCCAGGACGCGGCAGCAGGCCGTGCTGGCCGTCAGGATAGCCGGCTGTGTATTATAGGTCTTCATGAGTTCTTCATCGGGACCTTCAAAGCAAAGCTTGGTCAGGGAAAATCCTAAGGCGTCATCGGCTTCTTCAAAAAGCTGTTTGACAACGGGATATGCGTCGTATAAATCCTTGACCATCCCGACTTTCTGGGCACCCTGGCCGGGGAAAACAAATGCCTTTTTCATCATCAGTCACACCTCTCGTAAAAAAATCAATACCATTTCATAACTAAGCTGGCCCAGGTCAGGCCGGCGCCAAATCCATCCAGGCAGACGATATCACCGCGATGGATCATTCCTGCTTTGACGGCTTCGTCCAAGGCAAGGGGAATGGAAGCACCCGACGTGTTGGCGTATTTCTCAATGTTGACGAATACTTTTTCCATCGGTACGTGGAGCCGTTTGGCGGCGGACTGGATGATGCGGATATTAGCCTGATGAGGGACGAGGACGTCGATGTCTTCCTTCGTCAGGTCCGACCGCTGGAGGGCTAATTCTGCAGCATGAGGCATAGCTTTGACGGCGAATTTATAGACTTCCTTGCCGTCCATCTTGGCATAGGCCATGCCATTTTCGCGCAGGGCATCCGTCGGCGGCATTTCGACGCCGCTGGCAGGAATGGTCAGGAAATCACCACCTGTCCCGTCAGCCCCCATGGCACCGCCGAGGATGCCGTAACCTTCCGGTACGGGGCCGATGACAGCAGCACCGGCGCCATCGCCGAAGAGGACGCACGACGAGCGGTCTTTCCAGTTGACGACGCGGGTCAGGATTTCTGCACCGATGACCAGAATATATTTATACATTTTATTTTCGATGAATTGGGAAGCAATGATCGAACCGTAGGCAAAGCCCGAGCAGGCAGCTTCCAAATCAAAGGCAGCTGCATTGACGGCATGGAGGTTGGCCTGTACTTTGCAGGCCGTCGACGGCAGGGCCCGGTCCGGCGTCAAGGTGCAGACGATGATCAAATTCAGGTCTTCCGCTTTGATGCCAGCGTTCTTCAAGGCTTCTTCCCCGGCTTTCGTAGCCAGGTCCGATGTCGTGACGCCCTTCGGGGCGACGTGGCGGGCACCGATGCCTGTCCGGCTGCGAATCCATTCATCGGATGTATCCATCATTTTTTCTAAATCTTTATTCGTCCATACCTGATCAGGTACACAGTGACCTGTACCAAGAATCCCAGCGGGATTAGCTTTCACTATCATACTGTTCTACCTCTTCTTCCTCTATACTTTTACGAATATGGCCGACGACGTCCTGTTCGGCGATCTCACCGGCAACGCGGACGGCGTTCTTAATGGCCTTGGCTTTCGAGCTGCCATGACAGATGATAAAGCTGCCATCGACACCGAGCAGCGGCGCACCGCCGTATTCGGTGAAATCGAGTCGTTTCTTCAGCGATTTCAAGGCCGGATAGACCGCTAAGGCCCCTAATTTAGCGATGAAGCCGCTGTGTTTGATCGTATCTCTGACGAGGCGGATGATGAACATGGCCATGCCTTCGCCAAATTTCAGGATGACATTGCCGACGAAGCCGTCACAGACGACGACATCGACCGTGCCTTTCGGTATATCTCTCCCTTCTACGTTACCATAGAAAGAGATAGTTTTCAAATTTTCCAGCATAGGATACGTCTTCTGGCAGAGTTCATTGCCCTTCGACGCTTCTTCGCCGATATTCAGCAAACCGACGGTCGGTTTTTCGACGCCCAGGATGTATTTTGCATAATGGTATCCCATGATAGCCCCTTCGACGAGGTGCTTCGGCTTGCTGTTGGCATTGGCCCCGGAATCGAGGAGCACCGTAATGCCCTTCTTCGACGGGATAGGCGTCGCGATACAGGGCCGTTCGATGCCTTTAATGCGTCCCAGCCCGAAGAGAGCCGCCGTCACAGCGGCGCCGGTGCTGCCAGCGGCAACGACAGCGTCGCAGAGGCCGTCTTTGACCAGCCGCGTCGCTACGACGATGGATGCGTCTTTCTTGCGGCGGATGGCCTGTGCCGGATGTTCGCCCATTTCGATGACTTCGCTGGCATGTACGATGGACAGGCGGTCGCTTTCTTTGGCGCCGTATTTGCTCAGTACACCTCGTATTTTCTTTTCGTCACCTACCAGGACGACATCAAAATCATATGCTTTGACGGCCTCTACGGCACCGAGGACGATTTCTTCGGGTGCGTAATCACCGCCCATAGCATCTACAGCTATTTTCATTCTATTAACGCTCCATTATTCCAAAGATTCTATGATAAATTTTGCCCGGAATACTTCTTTTCGCATCTTCCGGATTGTGACCCATACGTAGTACTTCTGGTCGCGCTGACGCATGACTTCGGCCTTGGCGATCAGTTTGTCGCCTACGGTGACGGGCTGTTTATATTTTATATTGGCTACGGCTGTAATGCAGACAGGAAGATTCAATACCGTCCGCGCCAGGGAACTGGCCTGGGCATACAGGCACTGGGAACGCACGATGTGTGCTTCGTCGACCATATCGTCTGTGGCCGTCATGATTGAAATGGCATTCTTGCCGATGATACAGTCTACGAGTTCCCCGACGACAGGGGCATTGCGCAGTTTCGGCTGCGCCGCTTCTGCTTTCTGGCGGATGCGGATACGCATTTCGGGGATTCCCAAGGCCATGCGGTCCAAGCGGATAGTAGCCACGCTGACGGAAAATTCTTCAGCCAATTCTTCGTCGTTTATAAAAGGATTTTCTTCAATCCGCTTCTTTAATAAAGCATGTCGCTTATCTCTCGCTATACGAACCATTTCATTCACCCTTGAAATTATTACCAAGTACTAACAGCACATACAACTAGAGATTATATAATGTTTTGGCAAATTTGGCAAGGAAAATAAAAAAGTATGCTTTCATTCCATTCATCTCATTGAATTGCCGAAAGCATACTTAATCACTCCTTAGTATTTATCGAAATCCATTTCGTTCAATACATCACGCAGTTTTTCCAGTTCTTCCTTGGTCATGGTAATACCTTTGGTCATGGCCTGATAATCCGGATCCCACGAGCGAAGGTCGAATTTCGGTGCCCGATTATTCCAGCTGATGTACGTCAGTTCTTTGCGCCAGCCGTCTTTATTTTCCGACAAAGTGCCGCAAATATCTTCGATGTTGAAATTTAACTGTGCCATTGTATACCTCCCAATAGGTGTTCTATCACCTGTGTTGTCATTTTTTCAGGTTAACGCTATAACCCAATTATTTTATATAATAGCAAATATGAGCTGTATGTCAATACAGCAGATTCGCCAATTATGTCAAGCCTTTTTCGACTTTTTATCCATGCATTTTATGTCTTTTAAACAAGCCGCCATGTGCTTCGCTGATATCGAAGACGGATACGAAGGCATTGGGGTCGACCCTGGTGATGGCATCGCGTATCTTGGTGATTTCCAGGCGCGATACGACACAGTAGAGAATCATCGTCTTTTCCCGTTTGTAAGCCCCTTCTCCGTTGATAAGGGTCACGGCGCGGCCCATGTCCTTGGTCAGACAGTCGGCGACTTCGTCGTGCTTGCCGGTGACGATGAGCATCCCCTTCATTTCATCGAGGCCGTTAGTGACGACGTCGATCATCTTATAGGCGATGAAGTATGCCACCAGGGAATACATGGCGCTGTCCCAGGAAAAGACGAAGCCCGAACTGCCCAGGATGAAGAGGTTGAAGAACATGATCGTCTCGCCGACGGAAAAGGGCGTGCGCCTGTCGGCGATGATGGCCAAGACTTCCGTCCCGTCCAGGGAACCGCCCCAGCGGATGATGAGACCGACGCCGAGGCCAATGATGATGCCGCCGTAAATGGTCGACAAGAAAGGGTCTGACGTGACCCGTTCGTAATGGATGAACGTGCTCCACCCCGACAGGCAGAGGATAGAAAAGAGCGACGATATCGTGAAAAAAGCGCCAATCTTTTTATAGCCAAAAATAAAGAACGGGATGTTCAGGATGATGATGAACACGCTAAAACTGATACCTGTCACCTGCGCTGCCATGAGGGCAATGCCGACGACGCCGCCGTCGATGACGTGGTTCGGGACCAGGAAGACATCCAGGCCGATGGTGTAGATGAAAGCGCCAAAGGCCAGGCCCAGGGCACGCAAGATGTATTTCATATTTTTTCTCCTTGTTGTTTCGCTAAATAACGGCGGCCGATGATCCAGGCGACGAAGTCGTCGACCGGTTCTGGCGGATACTGGAAGGACAGTGGCACAAAACGGCGCCAGCCCTTGCGCGGCGTGTATTTAAAATAGAGCTTTCGCCCTTCGACAGTGGTGAATTTTTCGTCTGTCAGGGAAAAAGTGATATTCCTGTGGTTCCCGGCAATCCACTGTTCGACCAATGGCTGCAGTTTCTTATGGTTCGTCCCATCGCCCATGACGATATGGGAAAAGGGATGAGCCGTATAAATCCGGCTCAAATAGTCGCCCAATTCCGGCGTCGGCACGATGGCCTTGGTAACCAGGCTGCCATCTTCGGCGACGACAGCCGTCCCCGTCTTTTCCGAACCGGGATCAATGGCAAAGATCAAAGTATCTCCTCCTGTTGTCGGCGTTGCCGCATTGCGGCACGCCTAAGTTGTATGGGCGACCACGTGGGTCGCCCGTTTACGTGGTTAGGGGTTAGTGGCTAGCGGCTAGTGGTTAGGGGTTAGGGATTAGTGGCTAGTGGTTAGTGGCTAGTGTAGGACCTCCCTCATATATACATTACCTAACTCTTTCTGGTATAATAGGCATATAGACATAGTCACCAGCA
>NZ_JBHYRR010000003.1:0-122347 GCF_047974155.1 Megasphaera jansseni
AGTGCCATCGTCTACAGCCTGATTGAAACAGCCAAAGCCAACGACTTGGATCCCGAACAGTATCTGAAATACCTTTTTGAAAAGCTGCCGAATACAGCAAACTTCAAAGATGCCGAAACCTTGGATCAATACCTGCCTTGGATAACAAAGGCCCAGGAAAAGTGCAAAGAATAAATAGAATCAAAGCCTCAGACTTATGAAGAAAGGATAGCATAAGTCTGGGGCTTTTTCTATACACTAATTTATTTTCCGCTTACCCTCTATAGATTGTAATGAGAATCTATAGAGGCTATATTATAAGTACTAAGCATTTAAATATGTAATTTATAACGAATCCGTAACCACGAATACCAAAAAATACCTTTAAAATATCCTGCCATATTTCCATGTGCTTTCTGATATCGTCCCCACTGCTGAAAATCATGATAATTTTCAGGCTTCTTTATCGGCAAAATATTAGTAATAGTAGGCCACGGTGATAATGCATTATACTTCCGCCACTGTGCATCAAAATCCGTCAATACCATTTGCCAAGGTTTCCGGCGCCCCGTCCAATGAATAAAAACGCTATCACCTTGGTCATATGCACCGCCATCGTAAACATTATAGCAAGCAGGTAAGTGATAATTAGCTCCATCAAAAACAAGATTTAAAACATCTTGACTTTGCCCTAAAAAACGTTCACACGGTTCATTTTGGTATGAAAATGCTTTTTCTGTAATAGAAGCATTTTCCCATGAATTTACATCAACAACCATAACCCCATCGTTAAAATATTTTCCACTCTTTAATTTTAAAAAATCCGCTCGATAAGTAATCGCTGAATCTCGTTCCGATACAGCGCCCATAGGTATACCATTCATATCTAAATGGCATAACGGCTGAATAGAATTGACACACATTGTATCGGCATCAAGATAAATATATTTCTTTACCTTTCCTTTCAACACCTTAGGCATATATAATCGTGCATATGTAATCCTTGAAAAACGAGAAACCTTAATATGAAAGTCTTCAAATGGCTTCATGTTCAAAATATACACAACACATCTGCAATTCCATTTTTGAGCCAAAGTTCTAATTTTTTCTCGGTTTTCCCTATCACAACTATCCGTAAAAACATAAAATGTAAAGTTCATTTCTTTATTATTTTCCAAAACAGAAATAATAGAAACTCCCATAATGTGAATAAATTGATTATTGACATTATAACAAATATGGCAACTTGGCTGAGATTCTTTCAAATAATTATAATCATATTGGGTAGTAATAAAATTGTCTTTGCTAAAAAAGTCATCGCTAAACGATTTCACTCATATCATCTCCATTATACGAGATATTTCTTTTTGAACCATAGATACAGTTACCGCTTCTACACAATCATTTTTCTTACATTTGCGTGGCCCAATGCAAATATGTTTTCCCGAACAAGGAAGGTGAGCACTGACAGCTCCCGTATATTTTCCAGCCGGCGTATATATAGCCGGTGTATTATGCGTAAAAATAGTAATAACAGGACAGCCTGCAGCTCCTGCAATATGTGAAGTCCCAGTATCCAATGTTAATACTAAATCAACTTGGCGAAACAGGGCAATTAATTCTGAAAAAGATGTTTTTCCAACCGCATTAATACATGAATCTTTATGGCTCATATGTGCAAGGATTTCTCGAACTTTATCAGCATGTTTGGGAACGCCTGTCATAATAACGATGCTATTATATTTCTCTATCAACCAATCTGCAATGATAGAAAATTTATCTGCTGGCCAATCTTTTGCTCTATCCGTTGTTTCTACACAAAAAGCAACTTTTCTCTTATTAGTACTAACAGGTTTTAATAATTGAGCCGCAGCTTTTATATCAGAATCAGTAGAAGGACAAAAAACGGGAGGAATAAATTCTATTTCTGAATCATTCGTATATAACCGCATCAAATGCTGAAAGCTTTCTGACATTCGATGTTCTTGATAATTCCATCCATCTGAAAATGATAAATCATTGGTATAAAACCATTTTTCCCAACCTAATTTCCAACCTAAAGCTTGTTCCATGCTAATCCGAACCGGAATATGGGCAAACCATTTCATTAAAGTAACTCGTTCGCGAGGATCAAGAGAAATCCCTATATCAAAGTTATATTTACGGAGCATCTTTCCCATACGATATACATCCATATATCCACCTTTACTTTGATACGTATAGGGAATGACTTGATCAATCCCATCAAAGAACGAAGCTACATAAGCTAAATTCGCGGTTGCCAAATATATAATTTCAGAATCAGGATATGCTTTTTTTAAAACAGGGATAACTGAGGAAGACATAATCATGTCCCCTAAATGCATAATACCGTCAATAAATATTTTAATATGTGACATATAATAGCCTCTCCTCAACAATCTTCATCATAAAAAAGCGAATCAATATGGCGTTCAAGTCGTTTATATTCAACAAATAATCTTTTTTCCCAAGAATATCGTCGAAGTAAGCGTTGAAAAGAATAGTCTTTAATTTTTTTAATGTCTCTAGACGAACGTGTATGACGATTATCCACTGCATCAATAAGAGAGGCATTAGCCAACTCTTGATTTAAAAAAACAACGTTCTGATCCAGGCAAAAAATATCCAAATATAATAGCTTATAATATAATGCCCATGCATCAATCTCAAAAGCCAAAGGGATCTGTGCTTTCAAAATCTTTTCAGCAGCAACACGATTAATGACATAGCCATGGGCTGCTGAACCAGCCATGGAACGAAGAATATGAACGGAAGATTGTCCGATAGGTTGAACTTTTCTTGTATGTGCTTTGGCTTTGTATAAAAGTAAAACAGCTCCTTTCTTTTGATTACCTATAAAATCCGCCACTGCAGGCGCTAATTGAGGAAAATCATCCCGTATTTCAACATCATCTTCAAAGACAAAAATATACTTTTCATTTGTCTGTAAAAATTTCTTGTATATAGATAAGTGGGATAATGCACAGCCAATTTCACCTAAAGTAAGGAGCCCTCCATCATCTACATAATGACCTATTTGATCTTTAGTCAATTGATTTCCCATAATTGCTGGAAAAAATCTAGGCTCCAATCCAAGTCTACGAAATACCGAAGAGATATTATGTTGCCGTTCTTTTGCATTTATAGCATTGATTATAAAATGATTCAATTCCATTGACTTTCGCGCTCTCTTACCCTAAAATTTTTCTCCAAAAGCCTGCCCACTTCATGCGTAAATTTTGCCTTTTAATTGATTTTCCCTTCATATCTGCACTAGGCTGCGGCATTGGATGGTCTCTAAAAGTTGTCCATTTTAGATAACTATAATATAAATGATTGAAAGGCCCCTCCAAAGGGAATTCCCAAGGTTTATATCTTCCAGCCCAGTGAAAAACAGCCGGATTTTTCATAGCCTCTAAAGCCTTTACCCTTAATGAAGTATGACATAATACTTTTAAGGGCATCGTAAATACAGGTGGAATAACATTCCATCTAAGCGGGATGTTTTTCCAATTGTTCATAAAAACCTTATTCAGGCCATCTTGATCGTGATGACGGAAAGCATGTCGAGTTACCGTACCAATAACTAAGCTTCCATATCTTTTTTGTCGCCACTGTTGTAAATCCATGATAAGAACGCCTGAATTAAAATAAGGGTCTCCCTCCGGCAATCCTAACGTCTCAAACTTTTGCCGCCGCATCCTTTTGGATTTCATAATGCCAAAATCACAAACTGCACCTAGTGGTTTCCCCTCTAGAGAAAGATTCCATAATTTCTCCACATCATCTAATACGACTAAATCTGTGTCAAAATAGATAACCTTAGTGACAGTTCCCGGAAGCACTTGATCAATAGTAAGTCGCAAATAAGCAGCTTTACTAATATGTCCACTAGTAAATCCGTGGATTCCCTTACTATCTACGGAAATAAATCGAATTTCGCCCTTTAAATTGCGTACAGTCTGCATAATTCGATTTTTATTTTCCGTCAAAATAGCATCCTCTAAAATATAAAAACAGATTTTTTCTGGATGCGAGGCATTTTTTAAAATAGATGCACACGCTACTGCCAAATGCTGCGCATATTTATTATCGGCGGCTAAAACAAGCGTAATTTTTTCCATCTTCAATCCTTTTCATTTTTCTTCTGCAATTCATATAATTTCACATATTTAAGCATAGTATAAAAGCCATGTTGTCCACATGAAATAATCCCCATCCAACCATCTAAAAAAGCTCTTTTGATGAGTAAAGCTCTCAATGCACCTAAACTTGCATGTAAAAAGGCTGTTCCTAAAGATACTCTTTTTCCTCGCTGATATCTTTCTTCCGCCCAAATTGTTGTATAATAATCTGCTTTCATTAACCATTGATGCCAGCTTTTATAAGTATAATGCTGCATTTTACCTTTCAGTATTTCTTTAGGTAAATTACATTCTGGATGCTCATGGACTTTACCAACCCAACGTACCTTATCCCTTGGAAATAATCTGCATACACAATCTGGAGAAAAAATTCCATGGTGAAATTCATATCCGTTAAAAAGCATATACCTTTCCATGCCATATTGACGTGCTTTATTATTACTCTGAACAATACTTATTATATGTTTACATAAAGTTTCATCAAGACGTTCATCGGCGTCAAGGTACATAATCCATTCTGAATCAGTTTGTGTAAGAGCAAAATTTCGTTGAGCTGCAAAATCATCATTCAGTTCATGAAAAACAGTCCTTGCGCCCTCTTTTAATGCTAAATTTATCGTAGAATCTGTACTCCCCGAATCAATAACCAACACATCGTCCGTGCATTTTTTCGCATTTTTAATCGCAGTTTCAATATATGCTTCCTCATTTTTAGTTAATATTACAATTGTCAATGTACTCATAAAATCCTCATTTCTTTACTAGTGGAAGATAAAGAGACGCCATGGTAATTCCCCACATGCCATAAAACATTCTCGTAATGTCCTTATTGTATAATGTGTTATCCACCATACCATGAGAAAATATAGCAACACAGACCCATAGCATAGCATAAACATAATAATTATCTGGTCTTTCATCTATCTTCTTTATTAAAAACACCATACTCCCTAAACTAAAAATTAAGTAGCCTATTCCCCCTACTGTTCCAGACATAGAAAAAAATGATACTGTATTATTATGTGGGAAAGGCAAAGTCGGTTCTTTAGCTTGAGGTAATATATAGTGTTGTTGATATTCCTTTTGCCAATTTCCCATCCCAATACCAAATAATTTATGATCATCCCACATATGGAATGTCGATTGTAATAATAAAAGCCTTTCCTGATCATAAGGCCGATGGGCGACATGCAATGTAATAAATATACTACCTACAGCAAAAACAATTAATATGGTAAAAAAAAGAAACAACTTCTTTATCAACCGAAAAGAATATTTATTTTGGAATATCCATAATAATAAAACAGTTAAGAAGCCCACTCCGCAGGCCGCGATTCCACCTCTGGATTGAGTTGCCAACAATGCAACAAATAACCCAAACGCTGCAATAAGTAAAATCATAAAAGTAATAAAATAAGCAGGATGCTTTTTTCTAAATTTACTAAAATGATAAAGGGATAAACTAAAGAATGGAAGTATTATTTCTAAAGCCATGGCAAATCGATTTGCAGCACTGAATGAAACAGATACTCGCTCAGTAAATACCAAATTTCCAAGCGAAATGACTTGTATCAAATAATACAATCCAGCTATCAAAATTCCAATTTGAATAAAAGCAACATACTTCGAATCAAGAGTTAAAAGGAAGAATAAAATCCAAAGAGGTAAAGAAAATAAAATATAATTAAATGTATACTTTATAGAGCTTTCCAATCCTAGCCCTATAGCCGCAAAAATTAATGAAATTACAAAAATTAAATAAAGTGCAACAAAGCCATCTCTTCTAAATATGTATTTTCTATGCATTCTATATTTTTTTAAATAGGCTGCAAACAAAAATATACTTAAAATACCAAGTGTAATATTATATGTTGCAGTGGAGATATTACCGAATAAAGAAAAACTATACAAAATCAATATACATCCTAATCCATATTGCTTCAAAGCTAATGGAAATTGTGACTCCATTAAAATTCAATCCCTTCTTATTGTCAGTATTCGAATACATTCGTTCCAATAAAATATAGAAAAACTGCATATTACCTTAGATACTACAATCTTTTCGTCATCAAAGATATCATTTTTTCTTTTTTAGCACTACCATGATTTATGTGCTTTGAAAGTGGCTCTATACAGCTATGGATTAATTTCTCATCAGCATTTCGAATTACTTCTTGATATCTATCTTTTTCTCTATCAATCAGTCGATAATATTTATTAAATTCACCAGTTTTTATACAAAGGTCATCTCCAATTCTTACTTCAAGTTTAACATGCCTATTATGACTACAATTTTTATTTTTTAGCTTAACTTCCACAAATTCGTGTAGTCCTACATTTTCTTCATCCATTAAATTCACTGCCTCTTTGACCATCCTATTTACGGATTATGGCTATTTTCTACATTTTTATCTATCTGATACGCGTGATAACTACGTTACATTGTACCATATCCCCCGGTCAAAGTACAGCCAACCCGCATCCTTCCTAGTATGGGCACTACTAAATACAACGTAGCAGGCCATCTTGCCATTTATTCATCACATTTTTAACTTTCTTGCAGGAAACTCACTATATTGTTGATTCCAATCTCGTATAGTCCACACATGCACTTCATCAATGAGTTTCTCACCGCTATTAATTTATTTCTGCAACACAAAGGGCAGCTTATCTGCTTTTTCCCATATAGATTTCATCCATAAGCTTTTCAAACGCAGTTACAATCGTATTATGTTGGAGGTCACTAAATTTTTTCTGTTGTTCATCGTATACTAATCCATCCTCTTTCTTGTACAGCGAGTGAAAAAGCACTTTATCCGTATCCTTGGCACGGATTTCGATATATTTAGCCAAAATATAGCTATGTGTACTGATGAGGATTTGTACATGCTGCCTGGAAAGGGCTAAAAGGCAATCGGCAATGACCGGCAAAAATTCAGGGTTTAAATTGGCTTCCGGTTCATCCCATAAAAGTACGGTATTTTCTGTAATAGTTTCATTCATTAATAGTTGCCAAAGAATTCCAATTTTTTTAAATCCTTCCGCTTCCAATTCAAAATTGATTTTCTGCCCATTTTTTTTGACAATGTAAAATTCGTCATTGTCAATCGCAATGGTCCCGTTAATCAATGGTTCTAACAGCGGCAAAATATTCTTTGCCAATGCAGACGGTTTCTTAAGCCCCCAACGCCCGGCACATTCGATACTATCCAACAAGGTCTTATCAAAGGGAAAGTCATTATACTTATGCGCCATTGCTAACAGCCCTCGCGAGTGGGTCAGCATATCTTTTACTGGTAAATAAACGGCATTGATTTTTTGGGTGAAAAGGCTATTCTCATAGGATATGGTCTGTACACCGGCATCATCAGATTCCAAAAGATGATGGGGTATGATTTTAGTCTCCTGATCCGTACTAGCAAGAGAAAAATGGCATACTTTCTGCTTTTTATCCCTTGCCAATGATTTTGTCTTAGCGTTTAGCTGGAAACAAGCCTGGAAATTTTCACGATGGTCTGCAGTCAATTCGCAACACCCATATACCGCTTTTAACAGCTGCGTCTTCCCCGTTCCATTAGCTCCAATGAATACATTTATATTCGGCGACAAAGAAATTTTTCCATCCGAAAAAACTGAAAAGTTTTCCATATGAATTTCATATAAAGCCATGACTTATCACCCCTGTCATCTGATTGAACATCGGTTTATAGCAAGGGCTGCCTTTCCCAGCATCCGCCTGGAGAGACAGCCCTTTGTGATTTCGCTTGCTTTTATAATTCTTTGATGAGGTTGACCATTTCGATGGCGCTGGTAGCGACGTCGAAGCCTTTGTTGCCGGCTTTTGTGCCAGCCCGTTCGATGGCCTGTTCGATGTTTTCGGTCGTGATGACGCCGAACATGATGGGGATGCCCGTTTTGAGGGATGCCTGGGCAATGCCTTTGGCCGATTCGCCGCAGACGAGGTCATAGTGGCTGGTAGCCCCACGGATGACGGCACCGAGGCAGATGACGGCGTCGTATTTGCCCGATTCAGCCATTTTCTGGGCGATCAGGGGGATTTCAAAGGCGCCCGGGACCCAGGCTGTCGTAATGTCTGCGTCGTCGACGCCATGACGATGGAGAGCGTCGTAAGCGCCGCCGAGGAGCTTGCTGCAGATGAATTCGTTGAAACGTGCGACGACGATACCGAATTTCGCACCAGAACCGATTAATTTACCTTCTTTGACTTGTACCATTGTAAAACACTCCTATTCTGAAATATTATCTTAAAATCCATTTTCCAGCAGTTTTTCCATCGTCAGGCCCGAAGACGCCGGCGACGGATGACCGACTGTGAAGCTATGGACATATTTCCCGATGACATCGGTTTCCAAGTTGACGATAGCGCCCGGATGTTTATCCATGAGGGTCGTATTGGCCATGGTATGGGGAATGATGGAAACGGAAAATTGGCTGCTGCCGACGGATACGACGGTCAGGCTGATGCCATCGATGGTGATAGAACCCTTTTCGACGATGAACGGTTCCATTTCCTTGGGGATGGAAATGGTGATGACCCGGGCAATGCCGTCGGTAGCGATGCGGGCGACGTGGCCGATGCCGTCGATGTGGCCGCTGACGATGTGACCGCCCAGGCGGCCGCCGACCTGCATGGCCCGTTCGAGATTGACCTTGGAACCGCTCTTGATGGTGCTGAACGACGAGCGGCGCATGGTTTCATGCATGACGTCAGCTGAAAAGGTCGAGTCCGTCATATCCGTGACGGTCAGGCAAACACCATTGACAGCGATGCTGTCGCCGAGCTGCGTGCCTTCTAATACTTTATGTGCCTGAATGGTCAGGCGGATGGAATCGGGGCGGCGGTCCATATGGGCAATCGTCCCCAGTTCCTCAATGATGCCAGTGAACATAGGCGCCCTCCCTGTTGGCATTATATGCCGTAATCAATACATTATTATCATGGAGTTCTGCCGAATCGTAGACCAGCGGCAGGCATTCATCGAGCTCATCGACGCCATAGCCGCCGACAGACGGCAGGGCACCGGTCCCGCCGATGACCTTGTCCCCCATGAAGGCATAAATCTTATCGACCAGGCGGGCATCGAAGAAGCTGCCCTGGATGGTACTGCCGCCTTCGACGAGGATGCTGGTCAGCCCTTCGTCATGCAGGAGCTGTAAGGCGTCGGGCAGGTAGATGGTCTTGCCATCCTGAAGCGGGGCCAGGATGATGCGCACGCCAGCTTCTTTCAGGGCTTTCATCTTTTCTACCGGGCACAGCGACGTCGTGACGACAATCGTCTGCGTCGTCTTATCGGTGACGACGAGGGAGTTCAGCGGCGTCCGCCCTTGGGTATCGAGGACGATGCGCACGGGCTGGTGCGGCGCGTCCTGACCGGGCCGTTCAATGCGGCTGGTCAGGAGCGGATTGTCGGTCAGGACCGTGTTGATGCCGACTAAGATGCCGTCATAGATGGAGCGCAGGTAGTGGCCATAGCTGCGGGCCCATTCGTTGGTGATCCACTGGGATTTCCCCGTCCGCGAAGCCGTGCGGCCATCGAGGCTCTGGGCCAGTTTGATGGCGATGAACGGCTTCTGGACCATCATGTTCTTGATGAAGACTTCGTTGAGCTGTGCCGCTTCCTTCGACAGGAGTCCGACTTCGACGGCGATGCCGGCTTTGCGCAAGATAGCCGCACCCTTGCCAGCTACTAAGGGGTTGGGGTCGAGCATGGCCATGACGACTTTGCCGACGCCTTTTTCGACAAGGGTCCGAGCACAAGGCGGCGTTCTCCCGTAATGAGCACAAGGTTCGAGGGTCACATAGACCGTAGCTCCCTTCGCCCGTTCGCCAGCTTCACGCAATGCCCATACTTCGGCATGAGGCGTGCCGGCCTTATGATGGTATCCCGTACCGACGATTTCGCCATCCTTGACGATGACGCAGCCGACGGCAGGATTAGGTGTCGTATAGCCCAGGGCGGTCTTTGCCAGCTCCAGGGCTTTTTTCATATACTCTGCCGGTTCCAATGTATTCCTTCCCTTCTATTCGGATTTCGCAAGATAAAAAAAGGCTATGGACGTAAGATTCCCATAGCCTTTTGAGCGCAACAAAAACACAATCTGTCGTCTTTTCCCATCCAGACTGTACTGTCGGTACCGAAATTGCATCGGTTCAACCCTTGCGGGTTAGCGGACTGTCACCGCCGGTCAGGAATTGAAAGCGCCGCTTTCTCACCTTGCCTCAAAGACTATCCTTATTCATTTGAACTACATGTATGATTTTAGCACATGAAAAGAAGAAATACAAGTCCTTATCGCAAGGACGCGATGGCAGCGGCCCGGTCCTCTGCGCCGAAGACGGCACTGCCTGCGACGAGGAAGGTGGCACCGGCGTCTTTGACAGCCTGGACCGTCTTGGCGTTGACGCCGCCGTCGACTTCGATGACGGCTGTCGTATTGCCAGCCTGTTCCAGGAGGGCTTTGGCCTGGCGGATCTTATCGACGGCATAAGGGATGAACTTCTGGCCGCCGAAGCCAGGGTTGACGCTCATGATGAGGATCATATCCAGCTGCCCGGCAATGCAGGACAAGGTCGATACCGGGGTCGCCGGGTTGAGGGCAACGCCGCCTTTCATGCCGGCTTCGTGGATCTGCTGCAGGACCCGGTCGAGATGGGTGCAGGCTTCCTGGTGGACAGTCACGTACTGGACGCCGGCAGCAGCCAGGCCGTCGATATAGGTTTCCGGATGTTCTACCATGAGGTGGGCATCAAAGGGCAGCTGGGTACAGCTACGCAGGGCCTTGACGACGGGGACGCCAAAGGTGAGGTTGGGCACGAAATGGCCGTCCATCAAGTCGAGATGGATACAATCTGCCCCCTTCCGTTCGACGTCCTGAATGTCTTCAGCCAGGCGGGAGAAGTCCGCCGATAATATAGATGAGCAAATGGTTACCATGACTATCGTTTCCTTTCTGCAATGGAAGTGAGTATCTTACAGTACGTTTCATACCGTTCTTTCTGGATATGGCCGTCGGCGACGGCCTGTTTGACCGTACAGTCCGGTTCGGACAAATGGAGGCACGACGAGAACTTGCAGCCGCCGCTGTAGGGCAGCATGTCCGGGAAGAGGCGCAGGACCTCCTTCGGGTCGAGGTGCTCGAAATCGAGAGAGCTGAATCCCGGCGTGTCGACGACGTACGTATCGCTGTCGAGGCGCATGATTTCCGAATGGCGTGTCGTATGGCGGCCGCGCTTAATCTTTTCGCTGACGGCGCCGACGGACAAGTCTTTCCGGCCCAGAATCCGGGACAACAGGCTCGACTTGCCGACGCCTGACGGGCCGGCAAAGGCCGTCATGCGGTGCGGCAAAAGATTCTGCAGCGTATCGAGGCCTTCGCCGGTCTTGGCCGACACGAGATAGACGTCGTAGCCGCAGCGTTCATAAAAGGCCTTATAGGATTCGGCCGTCTCCCGGTCCAAATCGCACTTATTGAAGCACAGCGTCGGATGGATGCCGCCGTATTCACAGGTCATGAGCATCTTATCAACGAGGAACTGGTTCGGGTCCGGCGACTGGGCCGCCATGATGACCAGCAGCTGGTCGATATTGGCTACGGCCGGCCGGCGTATCTGGTTGCGCCGGGGCAGCAGGGCTTCGATGACGCCCTTGTCCTGGCCCAGTTCGGTGATTTCCAGCTCGTCGCCGACGAGGATCTTCGCTTTCAGCAATTTGCCGCGGCGCCGGCACTCGATGAGCCCTTCCCGGCCGACATCGACGTAATAATAGCCGTTATAGTTCTTGATGACGCGTCCTTTTGTCATGTTCCTCCCCTTAGATATACTGGTCCTGTACTAACGAATTGTTGATGTATACTTTGACTCTCGTCTTGCCCGTGCCGCTGACGCTCTTCGAGATGTTGTCGCCGCCGGCCTGATTGCGGTCATAGACGACGCGCGAACCATTGTCGTCGGATACGACAATTTGGACGTGCTGGCTGGAAGCGCCAGACGGTACGCTGATGTTGACTTTCCCGTAATGCGGCGTCCCGGCCGGTTCCTGGTTATTGGCACTGCCGTCAGAACTACTGGAGCTGCTCTGCTGCGAGCTCTGGCTGCTCTGGGACGACGGATATTCAACGGACAAGTTGACGACCTTGCCATCTTCCGAGGTCTGACCCGTGACGACAGCCTGGGAGCTGTCTTTCGACGAATCGAGGTTGGACACGCTGCCGACGGAATAGCCGGCGCTTTCCAAGGCTTTCACAGCCGCGTCGAGGGTCATGCCGCTCGTATTGGGCGCTTCATTCTTGGCCGCTTCCGCTTCTTTTTCGGCTTCGCTCTTGCGGCAGACGACGAGATTGACTTTCGTCCCCTTTTCGACTTTCTTCGGCGATTCCGGATCCTGGTCGATGATGGTCCCGTCAGCATACTGGGCGCTCTCTTTGTAGCGCACCTTGCCGACAGACAGGCCGATTTCCTTCAGCTTCTTTTCGGCCTCATCGAGGGTCAGGCTCCGCAGGTCCGGTATGAGGACTTCTTCGCCCTTATTGCCCTTGCTGACGGTCAGGTAGATGGTCCGGTTGGCCTTGACGACGGCCCCGCCAGACGGCGTCTGGGAAATAACTTCGCCGACTGGCACTTCGTCGCTCTCTACTTCCTTGACGGAGACGTCGAGTTTCTTATCTTTCAGTATCTTCTTGGCGATTTCAACCTGTTTGCCCGTCACATCGGGGACGGTAATGTCTTCGGTACTCCAAAAATTCCCAAAGGAAAAGAAGGCCCAGACAAAGGCGACGAGGAAGACGCCGAGCATACCGATGATGATGGTTTTCTGCGAATGATTGCTGATAGAATCCATGAACCGCGTAAAGGGGTTCTTCTTCTTTTCTTTCGGTTCTTCTTCGGGCAGGTCTTTTTCCTTGATGGGCTGTAATTTCTGCGTGCCGAAGTTATACGGGCCCTTGCTGATGATCGGCCGGGCACCGTTGGTATTGATGAAGCCCTGGGACAGGCGCAGTTCCGACATCATCTCGCCGATGGACTGGAAGCGGTCATCCGGGTTCTTGGCCATGGCCTTCAAGATGACCTGTTCGACCAGCCGCGGGATGCGGCGGTTGTACTTCGTCGGCAAGGGGATATCGTCCTGGACGTGCTTCAAGGCGATGCTGATAGCCGTATCGCCCTGGAAAGGGACGACGCCGGTCATCATTTCGTACATGACGACACCCAGAGAATAGATGTCCGTCCGTTCGTCGATATGGCCGCCGCTGGCCTGTTCCGGTGAAAAGTAATGGACCGAGCCGAGGACCGTACGGTCGCTGTTTTCGACGGAATTCACGGCCCGGGCGATGCCGAAGTCGGCGACTTTGATGCGCCCGGTCTCGGTGACCAGGATATTATGGGGCTTGATGTCGCAGTGGACGATGCCGTTGGCATGGGCATTTTCCAGGGCTTCGCCGATATCGAAGGCAATCTGTATCGACGTGTTGATCGGCAGGTGGCCGTGTTTTTCGATATATTCTTTTAACGTTTCGCCGCGCACGAATTCCATGACGATGTAATGGACATTTTCATCGTAGCCGACGTCGTATATATTGACAATATTGGGGTGTGACAATTTGGCAGCCGCCTGGGCTTCCTGGCGGAAGCGGACGACAAAATCGTGGTCGTTGCCGTATTTTGAATGAAGTATTTTTACGGCGACGATCCGGTCCAGGAGGATATCCTGTGCTTTGTACACGCTGGCCATGCCGCCTGTGCCTACTTTTTCCAATATCTTGTATCTGTTATCTAAGATATGACCAATCATTTTTAGCTATTCCACCACTTTCATAGTCGTTCCCGATTATATGGTTGTTAAAATTGCCGTGATATTATCTTTCGCCCCGTTTTCATAGACACGGGCAAAGAGATCATTGATGATTTCCCGCTCTGTCCGGCGGTAATCGCCGATGGCATCGTAAAGTTCCTGTTTCTGGATGAACGATGTCAGGCCGTCGGAACAAATCAGGATGCGATCTTTCGGCTGTACTTCAAAGGCTCCGCTGTCGACGACCAGGTTCTCATCGACGCCGACGGCTCTGGTCAGCACATGGCGCTGGGGATGATCCATCGCCTCTTCTTCAGTGATCTTGCCCTTGTCGAGCAGGACCTGGACGATGGTATGGTCGACGGAAATCTGTGTGAATTCCCCGTCGCGGTATAAGTAGATGCGGCTGTCCCCGACGTGGCCCCAGAAGGCCATATGCCGGGCCAGGGTCACCATGGACACGGTCGTCCCCATGCCCTTGAGCGAAGGGTCGATCAAGGTCTTGCTGAGGATGCTGGAATTCGCATATTGAATGGCTTTTTCCAGCTGTACCGGTGCTGCATAACTAAAGTTCTTGAAATAATACGCTATCGCTTCTACGGCCGTCTTGCTGGCGATTTCACCGCCTACATAGCCGCCCATACCGTCGGCTACGGCCAGTACGTTTTTCTCATGGCTGATATAAAAGGAATCTTCATTCACTTTCCGAACCAGGCCGATTTTGGATTCACCGTATGTGCCCAAATTCTCACGTCCTCTCACGGTGTTTCGTTATAGGTACACATTAATTCATATCATATTCGCCGTCACCTGTCAAATTTTTTCGCGTTTTATGCGCAGCTGACCGCAGGCGGCCTGGATCTGGCTGCCCATTTCCCGCCGCAACGTGACGGAAACGCCATGGCGCTGCAAGTACGTGACGAACTCGTTCATCGTCTTTTCATCGGGCCGGTAGAGGCCGACATCGTAGTTGTCGTTGATGGGGATGGCATTGACCAGGATGTTCTGGCCGCCCAGGAGACGGGCCAGTTCCTTGGCACAGGCATTGGTACAGGTCAGGCCTTTGATGAGGATGTATTCAAAGGTGACCTTCCGGCCGGTGACGTCGAAATAATGGCGGGCCGCCTTCAGGACCTCGTCGAGGGGATATTTCTCGGCAATCGGCATGATACGGCGCCGCAAGGCGTCGTTGGGGGCATGGAGGGATACGGCCAGGGTGATGGGCATCCCTTCTTTCGCCAGGTCGTACATCTTGGGGACGATGCCCGACGTCGACAAGGCCATGTTGCGATAGCCCAGGTAGAGCGTATCCTTATCATGGATGAGCTTCATGAAGCGGATGACATTGTCATAATTGAGCAGCGGTTCCCCGGTTCCCATGATGACAATGGAGTGCAACTCCGGCGTGACGTACTTGCGGAAGGCCAGGAGCTGGGCGACCATTTCGCCAGCCGACAAGTTGCGGACAAAGCCGTTCTTGGCCGAGGCACAGAAGGCGCAGTTGACGGCACAGCCGACCTGGGACGATACGCAGATGGAATTGCCATAGTCATGCTTCATGAGGACCGTTTCGACAGTCTCGCCGTCAGCCAGCTGCAATAAGAGCTTCACCGTCTGTCCATCGGGAGCGTCCAGGCGGGATACGACTTCCGGGAAATAAATCGGCAAGGCCGCATTCAATACTTCCCGGTCTTTTTTCGGTAACAGTACCATTTCATTCCAGGAAAAGATGTTTTGCTTATAGATATAATGAAAAATCTGGTCGGCCCGGAATTTTTTCATTCCCTGGGCGACGAGGAACGCTTGGAGTTCCTTTTTCGTCATATCAAATACATTACTCATGTCAGCCCTCCTTTTTCATGCGGGCAATGAAGAAACCGTCCAAGCCGTCGCGCTGCGGCAGGAGCTGGATGAAAGGCCCTTCATGGCCGGGAACAGGCAGCCACTGCGTCGCGTTTTCCACGTGGAATTCCGGATGGTTCTTCAAAAAGTCGGCTACGATGCGGCCGTTTTCATCATCATTGATAGTGCAGGTGCTGTAGACCAGGACGCCGCCAGGGCGGACGCACTGGGACGCACTGTCCAGGATGCGCCGCTGTAAGGCTGGCAGTGTGCGCAAATCACTGGGATTCTTGCGCCAGCGCAGGTCGATTTTATGGCGCAGGACACCGAGGCCCGAACAAGGGGCATCGACCAGGACCCGGTCGGCTTTGCCAGCATATTTCTGGCCGATCGTGCAGCCGTTCTGGAGCAGGGTCCGCACATTCTTGAGTCCCAGTTTCTGGGCATTATATTCGATGAGCCGCAGTTTATGCTCGTGGATATCGCCGCCGTAGACGACGCACGACGGACCGCCCAGTGCCGCCATATGGGTCGTCTTGCCGCCGGGAGCGGCGCAGACGTCGAAGATGACTTCGTGCGGTTTGGGGTCGACAATATGGGCTACCAGCTGGGATGGTTCATCCTGGATGATGGCCCGGCCATCGCGCAGGCACGTCAGTTCATGGATACCGGGATTGCCGTCGAGGTAGATACCATCCGGCGAAATCGCTGCCGGACGGGCCGGCAGGCCTTGCTTTTCCAGGTCGGCCAACAGATCTTCGCGACGGGTCTGAGCTGTATTGACGCGCAGGCACAGCGGCGGGATGGTATCGAAATATTGACAGAGCCGTTCCGTATCGTCCGGGCCGTAGGCTTCGAGCCAGCGGCGGACGAGCCATTCCTGCTGATGATAGGTCAGGGACAGATAGGCTGTGATATTTTCACTCTTATCGGGGATGACGAACTGGCTGCGGCGGCGGATGCTGTTGCGCAGCATGGCATTGACGAACTTGGCCATGCCCCGATTGCCGAACTTCGTCGCCATCTTGACGGCTTCATTGCAGGCCGCCGATTCGGGCACTTTAGTCATGCCGAATATCTGATATAAGCCCAGGCGGATGATGGCCAGGCAGACAGGGTCGAGTTTTTGCAGTTTGCGCGTACTGATCTGGGATATGATCCAGTCCAGATAGTTCAAGCAGCGCAGGGTGCCGTAGACCAGCTCCGTATAGAAGCGCCGGTCCCTATCGGCAAATTGATGAGTCTGTATCGCCTTGGAGACGACGATATTGCTATAGCCTTCATCGCGGCAGATAGTCAGCAGGCTCTGAAAGGCAATTTCACGAACGTTCATGGATTCCTCCCCATTTTTTTAAAAGCAGCAGCGAACAGCACAAAAGCAGGGCAACCGTCTTCTTTGCGGCAGTTGTCCCGCTTCTCTGCGCTGAGTCATTTATAATAATTCACCGGCCGTCAAGGCTGCGCTTTGCAGATATTGAGCAGCAGCCATGCGCTTGCGGCTTTCGGGCTGGACTTCGCGGATGCGCAAAGCCCCTTCCCCGGTCTGGACGGTGAATTGTTTCTTTGTCACCGATAATACCGTTCCCGGTGCAGCTTCTGCCCCTTCGACGACGTCAGCCGCCCAGATTTTCAGGCGTTTCCCATCCTGGCAAATCGTATAGGCGCCGGGATGGGGATCCAGCGTCCGGATGAGCCGTTCCAGTACGGCTGCGTCCTGGGACCAGTCGATGCAGGCTTCTTCCTTGGTAATCTTAGCCGTATACGTCGCCTGGCTTTCATCCTGAGCGACGGCACGGCTTTCATAGCCTTCCAGATCGGTCAGGACATCGAGCAGGGTCCGTGCCCCGAGGATAGACAATTTATCAAAGAGCGTCCCCGTCGTTTCCTTGGCATCCAGGGGAATGGCCGCTTTCTTCAGCATTTTCCCCGTATCCATGCCTTCGTCGAGGAGCATGATGGTCACGCCGCTTTCGGCTTCACCGTCCTTGATGGCATACTGTATCGGCGCGGCACCGCGGTATTTCGGCAGCAGCGAGCCATGGACGTTGAGGCAGCCATATTTCGGGATGTCCAGGACGGCCTTCGGCAAGATTTTGCCGTAAGCGATGACGATGATGACGTCCGGTGCCAGATGGCGGAGCTGGTCGATGACGTCGTCACTGCGCATGGAATCGGGCTGGAAGACAGGAATTCCCAGTTCCAGGGCCTTTTCCTTGACCGGCGAGAAAGTCACCTTCTTGCCGCGTCCCCGCTGTTTATCGGGCTGGCTGTAGACGGCGGCGATATCATAGCCGGCCTGGGCCAGGCTTTCCAGGGACGGGACAGAAAAGTCCGGCGTCCCCATGAATACGATACGTAACTTATCCATTAGTTCCCTACTTTCTGCAGATCCGTCGCCTTTTCGATGAACAGATGCCCATAGAGATGGTCGATTTCATGCTGGAAAATGCGGGCCAGGAAACCTTCCGGTTCATAGATGACAGTCTTGCCATGGCGCGTCAACGAACGGACCTTAATTTTAGAAGCCCGTTCCACTTTGCCGTAATATCCGGGGATGCTCAGGCAGCCTTCGGTGTCGACATTGGTTTCGTCCGATTTTTCCAGGATTTCCGGATTGATGAGCTCGATGAGACCGTTGCCGTCGTCGAGGACGATGAGCTGCAGCGATTCATTGACCTGCGGTGCCGCTAAGCCGACGCCTTCAGCCGCATACATCGTTTCTGCCATGTCATCGAGCAATTTCTTTATATGTTTATTTACTTTCGTAACGGGTTTCGCCGTCGCTTTCAGGACGGGGTCCCCGGCTTTAATAATAGTAAGTACTGCCATGTAACTTTCACCTCATTGTAATAATAAAAATGCTTATTCTGTTCTATTATAGTATGAAATCGCCAGAAATGCTATAGATTCCTTATAATTGCTTGAAATGGCCCATTCCTCTTCTGTCTACATTGTCAGCAACGGAAGAAGTAGTACTGAAAGCGGTGACGGACGTATCCTAAAGGGCGCTATGGCCATGAAGTTTCTCAGAACGCTTCTTCCATCTTTTGTATTTTGCACTACTGGAGTCACCACATGGGCGACCCATTAGGAATTTGGATGATTCCACCAACAGCCTGTCCGGGAAAGCACACATATCCTAGAGCGGGACCGCCACGTGCAAGCCCCTACAATGGCTGTAGGGATTCCGTAAAATCCCTGTAGGGCGCCACGTGGGGCGCCCGTTTCTACCTGATGTGGGAATGTGCTCATATCACGGATGGGCTGAAAAGGCAGGTACGATTATAAAGGATTATGCGGGATCGACGTCGATGAGGACGCCGGTCTGCCAGCAGGCCGGGAGATGCTGCATGGCTTTTTTGATGGCTGTCAGGTCTTTTCCGGTCAGGGAAAGGACGACGCGGTATTTATTGCGTATCTTCTTGATGACGTCTTCGTAGGGGCCGATGACGGCCACTTCATCGCCATGGTCCCGGTTCCAGCCATTCAAGGCCGCTGCGACGTCGTTGGCTTTGCGCCAGGCTTGTTCTTCCGATTCGTCCTGGACTAAGATTTTGGCCATTTCCTGGAAAGGCGGATAGCCCAATTCTTTCCGGAACTGGATTTCCTGGTCATAAAAGGCCTTGTAATCCTGGCGGGCAGCGCACTGGATGACGTAGTGGTCCGGTGCGTAAGTCTGCATGACGACGCGGCCTGGGATATCGCCGCGGCCGGCCCGGCCAGCCGCCTGGGTCAGGAGCTGGAAGGTCCGTTCACCAGCCCAGTAGGCCGGAATATTGAGCAGGCTGTCGGCTGACAAGATGCCGACGGCACTGACGCCGGGGAAATCGTGGCCTTTGGCGACCATCTGCGTCCCCAGGAGGATGTCGTATTCATGGCGGCGGAAGGCTTCGATGATGCGGTCGCCACTGTGCTTGCGGCTGGTCGTATCCTGATCGAGTCGGACGATGCGTGCCCTTGGCAGGAGTTCATGGAGCTGCTGTTCCACTTTTTCCGTGCCGCTGCCAAAGAATTTGATATATTTACTGCCACATGACGGGCATACCGTCGGTACGGGCTTTTCAGCATCGCAGTAGTGACAGCGCAGGTGGGCGGCCTGGCGGTGGTAGACCATGGCCACGTCACAGGTATCGCATTTGACGACATAGCCGCACTTACGGCACATGACAAAAGTCGAAAAGCCGCGGCGATTGAGCAGGATGATGGCCTGCTGGCGAGCCGCCAGGGTCTCTTCCAGGAGGTTCAATAAGGTATCGGAAACGACACGGTAGTTCCCACGGGCCAATTCATCGCGCATATCGACGACCTGGACCGAAGGCAGCGGCCGCTGGCCGACGCGCTCAGTCAGCTCGACCAGCACATAGTCACCCTGCAGAGCCCTATAGTAGTCGCCCAGTGCCGGCGTCGCACTGCCCAGGACAACGGGACAGCCATAGTAGGCGGCCCGCTGGCGGGCGACCGCGACGGCATGATAGCGCGGCGCTTCATCCTGCTTATACGAACTGTCATGGGCTTCGTCGACGATGAACAGACCGATGGACTGGGCCGCCGTGAAGACAGCCGACCGGGCACCGATGCAGATATGGCTGGTCCCATTTTGCATACGCAGCCAATTGTTGCGTTTCTCCCCTTGAGAAAGCTGGCTGTGCATGACGACGACATCGTCGCCGAAGCGGCGCAGGAAGCGGCGGACAATCTGACCGGTCAGGGCGATTTCCGGCACTAAGACGACGACCTGCCGGCCCTCTTTCAGGACTTGGCTGGCCAGCTGCATATAGATTTCGGTCTTGCCGCTGCCAGTGATGCCGTGGAGGACGTAGGTTCTGCCTTGTTCATCACTTCCGATAACTCTAACTGCCTGGCGTTGTTCCGGTGTCAAGGTAAAAGGAACATCACTGGAAAGGGTCGGCAGGATATTCGTCGTCCTGGCCGGCCGCTGGCTCCAGCGGGCCAGCCCCGTTGCGCAGAGGCGGCGCATGAGGTCACGGCTGTAGCCCTGGCCCTGCCAATAGGAAACGGCTCCTTCCCCCTTCTCTTTCAAGGCCTGGAGCAATTCCTGCTGACGCCGCCGGCCGTGGAGGAGGTCTTCTTCATCATCATGGACAAAAGAAAGCCAGTCTTCCATCTTGTCGGCAATCTGGTTCTTATAGTAAGTCCGGCTGGTCAGGACCTGACGGGCTAAGGCCTGTTCTACGAGTTCTTTGCCAAAACGGCGGACAAGGCTGCCCTTTTCACGGCTTCCCTTGTCGGCCACATAGGCCTGGAGCTGCCGCCCTTCAGGACTCACCGGCGTGGCCGGGCCGACGGATAAAAGGTCCTGACGGACCAGGCCCTTCTTATCGATCATGAACAGGCGCAGGGCTTCCGAAAGGTTGCAGACATAGTAGTCACGGATCCAGAGGGCCGTGCGGATCATTTCTTCCTGGAACCCCGTCTGCGTCGACAGCAGGCCCTCGACGGGTTTCAGCGTGAAATCAGCCGGTTCATCCAGCTGCTCATGCAGGGCGACGACGATGCCCTCTTCCCGGCGGTGTCCAAAGGGCACGAGGACACGGCTGCCGATGCGGACGGCCAGGCCGTCAGGAACGATATAGGAAAAGGTCTGCTGCAGCCGTTTCGCCGTCGTATTGATGATGATTTCAGCAATCAAAGGGACACCTCCTTTGTGTAGGGCTGTCGCACGAAAGCTTCTGCCATCATGCGAGACCCCGTTTACTTTATGGTTTGTAGCACAGAGTTTGTAGTTTGCAGAGAAAACCTTCAAATTTAAAACCATCCGCTAACAACTTGAAAGGAGCTGTCGCACGAAGGTTTTTGCCATCATGCGAGGCCCCTTCAACTTAAAAGTTTTTCGTTCGTAGTTCATCGTTCATCGCGATGGATTGATATTTTTAATCCCATACGACAAACGATGAACGACCTACGATCAACGTAAAAAGAGGCTGTCTTAATGCGACAGCCTCTTTTCTGAATGTTCAGTTTATCGAACCGCCTCTTATAAGCCGGCTTCTTTGCGGAGCGTGTCGGCTTTGTCTGTCTTTTCCCAAGGCAGGTCGAGGTCGTTGCGGCCGAAGTGGCCATAGGCAGCGGTCTGTTTATAAATCGGACGCTGCAAGTCGAGCATGGCGATGATGCCAGCCGGACGGAGGTCGAAGTTCTTTTCGATGAGTTCGACGATTTTTTCGTTCGGGACTTTACCCGTACCGAAAGTTTCGACGTGGATGGAAACCGGGCGGGCTACGCCGATGGCATAAGCCAGCTGGATTTCGCATTTGTCAGCCAGGCCGGCAGCGACGACGTTCTTGGCGACGTAACGGGCTGCATAAGCGGCCGAACGGTCAACTTTTGTGGGGTCCTTGCCGGAGAAGGCACCGCCGCCATGACGAGCCATGCCGCCATAGGTATCGACGATGATCTTACGGCCTGTGAGGCCCGAATCGCCCTGCGGACCGCCGATGACGAAGCGGCCAGTCGGGTTGATGAAGAGCTTCGTCTTGTCGTCGAACAAGCCTTCCGGCAGTTCCGGTTTGATGACGAATTCGAGGAGGTCGCTTTCAATCTGTTCGCGGCCGACTTCGGGGCTGTGCTGTGCCGAAATGACAATAGTATCGATGCGGACCGGTTTGCCGTCTTCATATTCGACCGTGACCTGGGTCTTGCCATCGGGACGGAGATACGGCAGCGTGCCATCCTTGCGGACTTTGGCCAGGCGGCGTGCCAGGCGGTGTGCCAGGGAAATCGGCAGCGGCATGTAGTCGTCCGTTTCGTTGGTGGCATAGCCGAACATCATGCCCTGGTCGCCAGCGCCGATGGTATCGAATTTATCCGTATTGCCTTCTTTCTTTTCCAAGGCATCGTCGACGCCCATCGCGATATCCGGAGACTGTTCGTCCAGGGAAACGAGAACGCCGCAGGTGTCGCAGTCAAAGCCATATTTAGCGCGGGTATAGCCGATTTCACGGATCGTTTCGCGGACGATGTGCGGGATATCGACGTAGCACGTCGTAGAAATTTCACCGACGACGTGTACCATGCCAGTCGTTACCAGGGTTTCGCAGGCAACGCGGGCGTTTTTATCTTTTGCAAGAATGGCATCCAAAATGCTGTCCGAAATCTGGTCAGCCATTTTATCGGGATGGCCTTCGGTTACGGATTCGGATGTAAAGAATTCACGATTTTTAGCCATGAGTGATCCTCCTTAAAAAAAATTCCCCTCATTCATGACTTCATGAGAGGGGCTTCTAATCCCCATCTGCCAGTATATCACTGCTGGAATTAGCACCTTTCATAGCTGAAGGTTGCTGCGACATCACAGGGCCAGTCCCTCCGTCGTCTCTTGATGGTTCTTTATTTGGTTTGCTTATCCATTATAATTCAAGTCCGTCTATTTTGCAAGTATTTTTTATGCCTAAAAAACATTGTCTACTAGACGTTGCCCCATGGGCAGGGTTATAATGTAAAAGATAGAAAGGATGATTAGATATGACCAAATTGCGGCCTAGAGATATATTCTTCAACGACCCTTATTTCGATTATGCAACCTGCAGCAAGCCCGGCGACCTGCGGCTGGCCAAGCGGGTAGAAGTATTGGGCAAATGGTACAAGACCCAGAGCCTGGTAACGACCCTTCTCACCCAGGAACGGCTGACCTTCAGCCGCCACACCGGCACGGACAAGGAAGACGCCTTGATACTGCGGATCTATGAACGGACAGCTGACCGGCTGCTCATCAACACGTATTATACGTCTAAGCAAAACCCGGAAGAAATCTACGCCGGCACGATTCACCTCGAACGCTACGACATGGCCCAGACCATGGAATCCTTTTCCTATATGGGCATCATCGACCTGCTCATGCTCCAGACGGACAGCCAGATCCTCGGCCTGACCGATGTCTTTGAAGACATACAGATGGCCAAACACGCCGTAGCCCATGCCCTGGGCATCTATCTCATGGCCATCTGCGACCAGCCCTGGTCCGATGAAGCGGTCACAGGCGGTCAGGAAACGCCAGCCATGATGATGGGCAAAGAAAAAGAAGAACTTCAGCAGCTGCGGGAAGAAAAAGCCCAGATGGATGCTGACAGAGAAGAACTCCTGCGCCTGCGCCTGGAAGCCAAGAACCGCACGGCCGTCCTTTCTGAACTAGAACGGCTGCGCCAGGAACTCGATGCCGAACGGACCGGCCGCGAACAGGACCGCAAACAGTATGAAGACCGCATCCGCAAGCAGGAACAGTACATCGAAAAGATAAAGGAAACGGCATCCAGTCAGATTGCTGAACTCCTGGCCCTGCGCAAGGAACTCAATAAGCGCCAGGTACGGCCGGACTTGGCCAAGGGCCAGGCACCGCGGAAAGTGACGCCTCAGGAAGCGTCGCGTTCGGCCCGGGACCCGGAAGACCGCGGTCTGGACCTGCCCTCTTTCATGACCCAGCGCGATTATACGCGCCAGCTGGACCGTTTCCTCAAGGAACGCCAGATAGCCCTGGCCGGCGGCGATCCCGACTGGCAGCGCCGCATCCAGCGCCGTTTCAGTGCCGTTGTCGTCATCAGCGGCCGCCCGGGCGATGACCGGCTGCTGAAAGAATCAGCTCTCTTAGTCATCAACATGGAAGATGGCAAGACACCGCTCGTCCGCTGGGCCATTACCGAAGCCAAAGAAAAAGGCTGCCCCCTCCTCTCCATTGGCCCGACCAACCTCAACGGCTTCGCCAAAGCTATCGTAGGGCATGTGAGTGGTTAGTGGTTAGTGGTTCGTGGCTCGTGGCTCGTGGCTCGTGGTTCGTGGCTCGTGGTTCGTGGCTCGTGGTTCGTGGCGGGCCGCCCTTTGGGACGACCCCTACAACAACATTAAAGCCATTTGCTAACCCCTAGCGGCTAACTGCTAGCGGCTAAAAAAAGGCGCTGTCGCACGAAGGTTTTTGCCATCATGCGAGGCCCCTTCAACTTAAAAGTTTTTCGTTCGTAGTTCATCGTTCATCGCGATGGATTGATATTTTTAATCCCATACGACAAACGATGAACGACCTACGATCAACGTAAAAAGAGGCTGTCTTAATGCGACAGCCTCTTTTTTCTGCAAACTCCCTGCTATCAGCTATGTTTTTTCTCCATAATGGCAGCCGCACGGGCTACGATGATGGCAGCGAGTTCGTCTTTATCCATTTTTTCTAATTTTTCCATAGAGCCGTCGGGGAAAAGCAGGGTGGCGATGTTAGTCGTCCCTTTGAAGCCGGCCCCTTCGGCGCTGACGTCGTTGGCGACGAGCATGTCGAGGTTCTTCTTCTTGAGCTTCTTCGTGCCGTATTCGATGACGTTCGTCGTTTCAGCAGCAAAGCCGACCAGGGTCTGATGGGTCTTGCGCTGGCCCAGGCCGTAGAGGATATCGGGATTCTTGGCCATTTCAATGGTCAGGGTATCGTCGTTCTTCTTGATCTTGTTTTCTGCCGGATGGGCCGAACGGTAATCGGCGACAGCTGCCGCCTTGATGACCAGGTCGCAGTCATCGTAATAGGAATCGACAGCCGTCTTCATGTCGCGCGTACTGCCGACATCGATGCGGCGAGCCAGGCCGACCGGCGTCTTGAGGTTGTCCGTCGTCCCGGCGACAAGGGTGACTTCTGCCCCTGCCATGACGGCAGCCTTGGCGATGGCAAAACCCATGCGGCCGCTGGAATGGTTGCCGATGAAGCGGACCGGATCAATGGGTTCCCGCGTGCCGCCAGCCGTGACGATGACTTTCTTCCCTTTCAGGAGGTCATTGCGGCAGGCCAGGAGCTCGATGTAGTCGACGATGGTATCCGGTTCGGGCAGGCGGCCGACGCCGTCGATGCCACAGGCCAGATGACCGCTGTCAGGAGCGATGAAATGGTAGCCGAACTTCTTCAGTTTAGCCATATTGTCCTGGGTAATGGGGTTGAGATACATGTTGGTATTCATGGCCGGTGCGATGAGGACCGGTGCCGTCGTAGCCATGACGGTCGTCGACAGCATGTCATCGGCAATGCCGTTAGCGACCTTGCCGATGATGTCGGCCGTCGCCGGAGCGATGACGAAGACGTCGGCCCAGCGGGCCAGGGCGATGTGTTCTACATTGAATTCGGGCACATCGTCGAACATGGATACGGCAACGGGATTGCCGGAAATTTCCCGCATCGTCAAGGGCGTGATCAGTTTCGTCGCATGGTCGGTCATGATGCATTTGACTTCGGCCCCCCGCTTGCGGAGCTGGCTGGCGATGGAAGCCGCCTTGAAGGCCGCAATGCCGCCAGTGATCCCTAAGACAATCTTTTTCTTTTCCAAGCTCATGGAAAACACCTCCGTGTTATTTAATGCCGTCACGCGGTGCTTCATACGTGATCTTGCCCTGGTCGATTTCTTCCATGGCAATAGAAACTACTTTGGTCGTATCGACGTCGACGAGGGGTTCGTCGCCATCGGTGAGCTGGCGGGCCCGTTTCGCAGCCAGCGTAACCAGCGTATATTTGCTGTCTACTTTAGTCATCAGGGATTCAAGGGTCGGTTTAATTAACATAGTTCATCTCTCCTATTATTTGTACAATTCTTTCGTATGGGCGATGCGATAGGCATTGCGCGTCACTTTACACTGTTCGGCTTTCAAGATGGAAGCCGCTTCGTCGACGGCCTTATCCAGGTCATCGTTGACGATGACATAATCATAGCGGTCGATCCAGTCCAGCTCTTCCCGGGCCTTAGCCAGGCGTCCGGCGATGACCTCATCCGAATCGGTCTGACGGCCGCGGAGGCGTTTTTCCAGGACAGCCCGGCTGGGCGGTACGATGTAGATGAAGACACCCTGGGGATAGCGTTTTTTGACCTGCATGGCCCCCTGGATATCGATTTCCAGCATGACATGCTTGCCTTCTTCCAGCATCTGGTAAACGTACTTCTTCGGCGTGCCGTAGTAGTGGTCGTAGACCTTGGCGTGTTCCAGGAAGGCATCTTCGGCCAGGAGCTGCTCGAACCGCGCGTTATCGGCAAAATAATAATTGACGCCGTCTACTTCCCCGGGCCGGGGGTCTCGGGTCGTCATGGAAATGGAATACTGGATGTTCGGGAACTGTTCCCGCAGAGCGGAACAGATGGTCCCCTTGCCGGCTCCGGACGGGCCGGATACGACGATGAGCAATCCGGAATCATTCATAGCATTATTACTCCTTTTCTGTTTCCCCGTCTTCGGCGGCATCCTCCCAGAAGGAATCGCTGCCGGCGGGAACGATGCGGTGAGAAATCGTCTCGGGCTGTAACGCCGACAAGATGATCCAGCCGTTGTCCATGACCAGGACCGACCGGGTCTTGCGGCCAAAAGTCGCATCGATGAGGGTATTCCCATCACGGGCATCCTGGACGAGGCGCTTGATGGGCGCCGATTCAGGACTGATGATGGCCACGACTTTGTCGCCCATGACGACATTGCCGAAGCCGATATTTAATAAGTTGAAATTCATCATTCGATATTCTGCACCTGTTCGCGTATCTTTTCGATTTCATTCTTGAGCTGCAGGACCGCTTCGGTCACGGTCAGGTCGCCGGCCTTGGAACCGATGGTGTTAGTCTCGCGGTTCATTTCCTGGATGAGGAAATCGAGCTTGCGCCCTACTTCACCGGGGCTTTGCAGCATGGTGTGCAGCTGGTTCAGATGGCTGCGGAAGCGGACGACTTCTTCGGTGAAATCGATTTTATCCGAATACATGGCCACTTCCTGCAAAAGGCGGTCCTCGTCGGGAACGGCGGCCTGGACCTTGTCCATGAGGGCCAGGATTTTCTTTTCCAGTCGTTCTTCATAGGCCTGGACGATGACGTCCTTGCGGCTGGCAATGGATTCGACAAGGGCTGCCATCTTATCGGCCCGGCCGAGGAGATCGCGGCTGATATTGGCCCCTTCCCGTTCGCGCATGGCGACCATGCTGTCCAGAGCGTTCTTCAAGGCCGCTTCAAAGGGCGGCCAGCTGGCATCGGCGTCGATGGCCGGCGGTGTCTGGACGAACCAGTCCTTGGTCAGAGACGTCACATCGCCGAGGGTCACGGCCTGGCCTGCAAAAAAACGGTCATTGGCATCCTGCAACGCCGTCTTGACTGCACCCAAGGCGGCGTGGTCGATGCGGACATCCGGTGCCGCCGGATCCAGGTCCTGGACAGTGACGAAGACATCGACTTTCCCCCGCTTGAGGACGGCCTTGATGCCGCTGCGCAGCCGGTCTTCCAGCGCCAGATAAGCATGAGGCATGCGGATATTCAATTCCAAAAAACGTTGGTTCACAGCGCGCATTTCAATGGTGACAGCCAGCTTCCCATCATTGCCGGAGCCGCTGCCAAACCCAGTCATACTTCGCATTTACGAACCCCCTTATTATTCTATTCAATACTTTATTATACCCTAAACAGCTTAATTTTGGCAATATTTTACCAAACTTCAAACGATAAAAGGCAACCTCTCAGTCAGCTTCGCTGACAGCTCTCCTATGAGGAGAGCCTTGCGGCCTGACCCTACGAACCACGAACCACTATTTTTTCGGTTCTACCATGTACGTTGTCTGGTCGGTGAAGATGACGTAGCCTGGGACGGCGTGGGCCGGTTTCTTGACGTGGCGCACGAGGGTACAGTCGACTTCGACTTTCGAGCTTTCCCGGGCCTTGCTGTAGTAGGCGGCCAGCTGGGCGGCCCGTTCAATCTGGGCCTCTGTCGGTGTCACGTTATGGCAGGCCAGGATGACGTGGGAGCCGGGCTGGTTCTTGACGTGGAACCAGAGGTCATAGGGATGGGCTTTCTTCAAAGTCAAAAAGTCGTTCTGCCGATTATTGCGGCCGACCCAGATGTCGAGGCCATCGGCCTGGAGAGTCAGGATATCCTGAGCCGATTCTTTCTTGAGTTTATCCCGGTTATGACCGCTGATGAGGTTCATCTGCTTCATTTCGGCCTTGATATCGGCGATTTCATCTTTGGTGCTCGTGTTTTCCAGCGCATATTCCAGTGAATAGAGGTAATCCAGGTGTTTCTGGTTCTCTTCGTGGAGCTGGGCCGACATCTGCTTGCGGTTGCGCATCTTGGTGTAGCGCTTGTAATAGCGGTTGGCATTGTCTGTCATGGAATAGGCCGGGTTCAAGGGGATGGTCACCTTTTCCTGGGCTTCCGACAGGAGATTCTGGACGGTCACTTCTTTTTCATGGTCGTGTTTTTCGTAGGCATAGATCATGAGCAGGTCGCCGTAGAGCTTGTACGTATCCATCTTCTTCGTTTCTTTCATCTCGCTGGCAATGCGCTTGATCTTGCGCTTCTGCTTTTCGATGAGCTTGCCGACTTTCTTCTGCAGCTGTTCCTGTTCGCCGTTGAGGCTGCGGTGCGTCGCCTGGTATTCGCTGAGGTACGTTTCGATGAGCTTGAAATGGCGCCGCGGATATGGGGCCAGGCTGTGCAGTTCCAGCGGGAAGATGACTTCCTTGCCCTTGACCGTATAGACATAGGCGCCGGAAATGCCGTCCAGGCGCTTGCCAAAGGCTTCGACCGTGCGGCACCAGGCAAAGCGGTCGGCTGGCGACAAGTCCCCTACGGGGCGCGCTGCGTCGATGCCTGAATCATAGGCCAGTTCGTTGAGGACGATTGTACTCATGCCGTTGAAGCGCTTGAGCATCCACGTCTTGAGCGGTTCATCCGTGCCCGTTTCCATCATGTCCATCAGTTCCTGGGCCGAAAAGGCAAAGGGATCCATGCGCATGAAGTTCGGCGGGAAAGCGTAGGGTTCCTTGGGGGCAATGGTCCGCAGGGCCTGCTTGTTCTTGCTCGTCTTGATGAGGGCTTCGATGATGGTGCCGTCTTCGGTAAAGATGACATTGCTGTATTTGCCCATGAGTTCGACGTGGATCTTGCGCGTCACCAGACGGCCCGACATATCGAGGACGTCGACGGCGATTTCGATGAGCCGGTCCAGGTGCAGCTGGGCGATGGAAGCGATGCGGCCGTTTTCATAATATTTGCGCAGGAACATGCAGAGGCCCGTCGGGATATCCGGCGTCGGCGGCATCGTATCGGCGACGTACAGGCGCGGCGAATCGTCCAGTGTGATGACCAGGTGATGGATGCCCGTATCGTTGAAGATGCGGAAATAGAGGGACCGGGCGTCGAGCTGATAGATTTTAGAAATCTGGCCGCCCTTGAGGATGTCGGCCAGTTCATTCGTAATGCAATGTAATGTGATACCATCCAAGTTCACGATGATACCTCCTTATCGTAATTCTCACTGTGATAACAATCCTTTTTATGATACCATGTTTTGCCGCGTCCTGTGAAGAGGCGCAAAGAGATGTTGTAGGCAAGTCCTATCTATGTTATGATGGATGTATCCATTTAGGACCGGCAATCAGTATACATTATATTTAATTAGGTGGTATAAATGAATAACTACTGTTTTGACCCAGATTTATTTGAAGACATACCGACACCGTATGCCGTCTTCAAAGTCCTCCTGGCGGAAGATGGGAAGTCCGTGGAAAATACGCAATACGTCTATGTGAATCAGTCGTATTGCCTTTTTTCAGGCTGCTGCCGGGAAGACTTGATCGGACGCCGCTTCCTCGATGTCTATCAAAAAGGCGATGCCCGCTGGCTGGACTACTGCTGGCAGGCCGTGACGACAGGCCAGGCCATCCACGACAGCTTGTACAGCCCGGAAATCAATCACTGGCTGACCTTTACGGCTGCCCCGCTGGAAAAGCCGGGCTACGTGGCCTTCATCTTCATGGACGTCGATGACGAACGGCTGGAACAGATGAATTTCCGCCGCAAGCGCCTGACCAACGAAGCCATCATCAAGGTATCCAAGATTCTCAACAGTGACGAAGCCTATGGCGCTTCCATGGACCATGCGCTGAAAGAATTGGGGACCTTGATCCATCCCGACCGCCTGTACATCCTGGAAACGGATGGCACGACGGTTTCCAACACCTTTGAGTGGTGTGCCTCCGGTATCTCGTCGGAAATCGCGACCTTGCAGGATCTGGATTACCACGTCTACCTAGCCTGCTGGGAACGGTTCCTCAAGGATTCGTCCCTGGTCCTCATCGAAGACATCGAGGCCCTGCGCGGCGATGACCTGCGGGCTTACGAAAATCTCAAACGCCAGGGCATCGAGCGTCTCATCGCCGTCCCCTTCTACCATAAACAGCGTTTATGGGGCTATTTAGTCGCCGACAATTATGAAATCAACAACTTCGTCAATACCGTCGACGTGATGGAAACGATTTCTTATTTCATCAGCGCCAAGATTACGACGCACCGCCTGGTCATGCAGCTGGACCACTTGAGCTTCTACGACAGCCTGACGGGCATCCAGAACCGCAATGCCTATACACGGCGCATCGACGAGCTGCTAAAGCAGCACGACACCATAGGCGTCATCTTTGCCGATCTGAACGGCCTGAAAGCCATCAACGACCGGGAAGGCCACCTGGCCGGCGATAAGGCCCTGCGGGATGTAGCGGCCCTGCTGGCCCGCTGCTTCGGCAGGAAGGAAGTCTATCGCACAGGCGGCGACGAATTCGTCATCTTCCTGCCAGGCGCCGCGGAAAAGCAGTTCCAGGCCTGCCTGGCCTCTCTCCGCAACCGGGCCGCCGGCGAATGTCCCCTGTCCATCGCCATCGGCGGCCAATGGACCGACGACGCCGCACAGATATTGCAGGCCATCCACGCCGCAGACAACGCCATGTACCAGGACAAAGAAGCCTATTATCATGCCCTTAAGCGGGGTTAGGGGTTCGTGGCTAGTGGCTAGTGGCTCGTGGTTCGTGCTGAAAAAGAGCTTGTCGCACAGGCGACAAGCTCTTTTTCACTGCTTCAAATACCAGCTCAGGGGCTGGGCTTTGGCAGTGGGATTATTTTTTTGCTGGCCGCTGGCGGCGGCGAAGATGAGAGAATCGCGGTACATTCTCGCGACGGTTTCCAGTGTTTCCAGGCGGTAAAAAGCTTGTGCCAAATTCTTGCCGACGGTGGCGGCGCCATGGCGTTCCATGAGCAAGACGTCGGCTCCTTCTGCGGCTTCGGCACAGGCCGTGGCCAGTTCTGCCGATCCCGGCGGCGCATAGGGCACCGTCGGCACCGGCCCCAGGACCAGGGCCCCTTCCGTGACGATGTCCGGCCGGAAAGGGATGCCGGCTACGGTCAGGGCTGTGGCCGTGACGGGATGGGCATGGATGATGGCTCGGACGTCTTCCCGCTTCCGATAAATTTCTAAGTGGAGGGCCGATTCCGACGAGGCCTTCCCCGTCCCTTCCAGGACGTGGCCGTCGAGGTCGACGACGAGCAGGTGCTTCGGCTTCAATTCCTCTTTGGGCACACCGGACGGCGTGATGACGACCGTTCCGTCGTCACGGCGGAAACTGATGTTGCCGTCACAGGCTGCGACCAGGCCGGCTTCTTTCATTTTCTGGCCGATACGGCACAGTGTTTTCTTGGTATCCAAACTCTCGCCCCCTTAGCGCATGGATGGCATATTGCGGCCATTGTAGATCTCCAGCATTTCCTGGCGCACCTGGCGGCGTATCTGCTGCTGCTGCCGCGGCGTTAGATCTTCTTTGGTGATATTGAAGAGATAATTATCCAGGTCGAAGTCGTGCAGGACCATCTTGGTATGGAAGATGTTTTCCTGATAGACGTTGACGTCAATCATATCGTAGCGGTTGCGCGTGGCCGGTGCGATGTAATTCTGGATGGAATTGATACGGTGGTCGATGAACAACTTCTTGCCGTTCACATCGCGCGTAAAGCCGCGGACGCGGTAATCGAGGGTGACGATGTCCGAATCGAAACTGTCGAGGAGATAATTCAAGGCATTGAGCGGCGAAATGCGGCCGCACGTAGACACGTCGATATCGGCCCGGAAAGTCATGATGCCTTTCTGGGGATGGCTTTCGGGATAGGTATGGACGGTCAGATGGCTCTTGTCGAGATGACAAACGACATCGGCATCGTGCACTTCCTCTTCGGAAATGAGGATGGTAACGCTGGCCCCCTGCGGGTCATAATCCTGGCTGGCGACATTGAGGACGTGGGCGCCGATGATATCCGACACATTGCGCAGGATCTGGGTCAGCCTGTCGGCATTGTACTGTTCATCGATGTATTCGATGTACTGACGGCGCGACTCATCGCTGACGGCATAACAAATATCATACATGTTGAAGCTCAGGGTCTTGGTCAGGTTGTTGAACCCGTAGAGCTTGAGTTTATTCGTTTTCATGAATCTTATCATCCATTTCTGCTGGAATTACCGTTCGATTTCGTGAAAGGCCACGTCGGTAATGACGCCGTCATCGATAGACACGATGGCATACGTCCCCTTCCGGCCATCCCGGGGCAGACCGATACTGCCGGGATTGACGACCCACATCTCTCCATCCATCTTGACGAAACGGCGGTGCGTATGGCCAAAGGCGACGAGGTCCGCCTGGTTCTGGCGGCCCAGTTCGACGAGCTTCTGCCAGCGCCGTTCGCCATACCACTGACAGCCATGGATGGCGACGATACGAACGCCGCCGACGGTGACGCAGCGGCATTCCGGATCATTCGTGTGAGTCATATAATCATTATTGCCTAAAACGGCATAGACGGGAACGCCTGTATAGATGGCCAGGTCTTCGCCGTCGTCACAGTAGTCGCCGCAATGGATCCACGCCGCCACATCAGGCGCGGCATCAGCCATGCGCGACAGACATTCGAAACGGCCATGGCTGTCACTGACCAGGCCGACGCGGACCGTACTCATGACAGGGCCTCGACGAGCTTCTTCAAGGCTTTGCCGCGGTGGCTGATGGCGTTCTTCTCTTCCATCGTCATTTCGGCCATGGTCTTGCCCTTTTCGGGAACGTAGAAGAGCGGGTCATAACCGAAGCCGTTATCGCCGGCATAGAAGTCGCGCAGGACGCCGTCACAACTCCCTTCAGCGGTCACCGTCCGGCCGTCGGGCCAGATGAGGACAAGGGAACAAATATAGTGGACCGTGCGCTGTTCCGGCGGGAACGCCGCCAGGTCGGCGATGAGCTTCTGGTTATTGGCTTCATCATCGCAGTCCGGGCCGGCATAACGGGCCGAATAGACGCCGGGACGGCCGCCGAGAGCATCGGCGGCGATGCCCGAATCGTCAGCCAGGCAGGGCAGCCCTGTCGCCTTCATATAATACGAGGCCTTGAGCAGGGCATTTTCGGCAAAGGTCTTCCCCGTTTCTTCCGGTTCGCTGATATCGGCGATGACATCATGGACGGAAACGGCTTCATAGCCTAAGGGCTCCAGGATGCTCTTGAACTCCCGGATTTTTCCGGCATTGTGCGTTGCCAGTACGATTTTCTCTGCCACAGGCATTCTCCTTAGTCTTTGTTCCGGTTCTTGACGAACTGGGCGTAATTCTTGATGACGACGATCGGCGTCTTCTGGGAGGCATTGCCAAAGGGGTTGTCGATGAGGATCTTGGCGATTTCCTTCGGGTTCAGGCCTTTGCTATGGCCGAGGACAGCCGAGCGCTTGAGGTCGTTGACGTCGGCGACGACGGCACCGTAGCAGCCCATGCGCTGTTTAATCTTTTCGGCGACTTTATCCGGTTCAGCCGGACCGTAGACGATGCATTTATCAAAAGGCGGCATGGTGCCGGTGACGTCGTCTGTGAGCGATGCCTGGCGGCATTTAGCATACCATACGCCGTTCTTTCCGACGAGTTTAGCCAAAAAGCCGATGAAGAACCAGAACATCATCTTCCATTCGCCTTCGAGGTTCATTGCGGCCTGCATGCCATAGAGGCTGGCCATACTGCCTTCACCGGGGACGAAACGGCGCATGAGGCGGGCCTGCCACGACGGCGTCAGTTCTTCCGGACGGGTATAGCGGCGCTGGGTAATGGCGACGACGCTTTCGGCCGAGCAGACCAGGTCGTCCGGGCCGACGATATCTTTTGCATATTCTTCAATGACATCGACAATATCATCTTTATCCGTAAGGATTCTCGTTTTTACAGGTACTAATTCTAATTCTGCCATCTCGTTAAAACCTCCTAGTTCTGTTCCAATGCATGCTGTACTTCCGAAGCCTTCAAGGTGATGCGGGCTTTATGGATGTACCATTCGCTGCGGGAAACGACCTGATATACCAAATCGATGGGCATGTCAGGGAAGGTCTTCAAGTCTTCGCGGATATTGCCGTCTTTGCTGACCAGGGCGATAGTGACGCGGATCATGCCCTTGTCGCCAGGATTGAAGATGACCGATTCCCAGTAGTTGTCATCGCGTTCAGCCGCTTTATTGGCCAGCTGGGAATGGACGATGACCTTGTCGTACTGTTCGCGGGGCAGCAGGGTACGGGGATAGAAGTCCATGATGGTACCGAGCTGACGGCCGGCGTTGTGGAGAGGGACTTCCGTTTCAAAGACAGCCGTATCCTGGGTCATCTGTTTCAGTTCAAACGGTTTGCGGCGACGGGCTTCGATGACGAAGCGGGCATCCCCCTGCCGCCAGGCAAAGAGGCGGAATAAAAGGTACAAGACAGCGACAATGCCGATGACGGCAATGACAACATTGAGTAAGACATAGAAAAACACGACGCAAGACTCCTTTATATAATATTTTAATAACCATTAAGTGAGGGAAATTTCTTCAGCCGTAAATTCATTGGCCGGGATGAGGTGCTGGGCCAGGCGGGATCCGCGGCCGCTCTCTGCCGTAAAGCACAGGCGGAGGCTCCCCGGTTCCGGCTGCTTATTGAGGAGACCATCTTTTTTCAGGACATCCAGCGTTTCCAGGGCCATTTCATGTGCTGGATCGACAAAAGCGATGGAGTCGCCGCAAAGCTCTTCAAACAAGGGCTGGACAAAGGGGAAATGAGTGCAGCCGAAGATAGCCGTATCGGCACCGGAATGAAGGACCGGTTCCGTATAGCGTTTCAAGGGCTCGCGGATTTCCGGGCCGTCGAGAACGCCCCGTTCGATGAGATTGGCCAGGGCCGGGCAGGACTGCTCGACGATTTCGATGTCCGGGTCCATGGCGGCGGCGACTTTGCGGTGGCTGTGATTGGCAATCGTAAGCGGTGTGGCAAAGACGGCGATTTTTTTGGTCGCGCTGATTTCCCGCGCCGTCCGCAGGCCCCGGCTCATGCCGATGAGGGGATACGGCACTTCCTGGACGACCGCATCATAAGCGACGGCCGTCACGGTATTGCAGCCGATGGCAACGAGCTTGACGCCCTGAGCCGTCATGAAGCGCAGGATATCCCGCGTATAGGACAGGATTTCCTCCGGCGTCCGCGTCCCATAGGGATTGCGTTTCGTATCGCCGACATAGATGATATTTTCATGAGGCAGCAGCATCCGCAGCTTGGCGACGACCGTCAGGCCGCCGACGCCGGAATCAAAGACGCCAATAGGCTGTGCATTACGTTCCATGGACCCCTCCCCCGGCCTGGGCAGCCGCTTTGTCTTCGGCATACATGGCCTGTAATTTCTTATAATCGGCTTCATCGAGGCGGGCGACTTTGCCGCTGTCCTTATGGGCAAAGACGTTCTGCGTCGTCCCCGTCGCCAGCAGGCGGTGGTCATCGTGGTTAACGATGCGGTATGAAAAGACCATCTGTGCCCGGCTCAGCTTGACCAGCCGCGTCTCGATGTCGATGGTATCGGCATAGTTGATGGGGCTGATGTACTCGCAGGACACGCTCTTGATGGGATACGAGATGCCCTGGTCCAACAGGGCGAACAAATCGATGCCGGCAGCTGCCAGGTATTCGCAGCGGCCGCACTCGAACCAGCGGATATGATTGGAATGGTGGGCAATGCCCATCATGTCGGTTTCATAGAACCGCACTTTTTCAACGACAGTAATCATAAGTTCTTAACTCCTAACTATATGCATCTTACATCATGCACACGCATACTATTTTACGATGAGGAACTATGTTTGTCAAAGGAAAAAGAGGCTGTCCCATAAAGACAGCCTCTTTTTTCGTTCATCGTAGGTCGTTCATTGCAGGTCGTAAATACTGCCCCTTACGATGAACGATGAACTACGAACGACAAACGATTAAGTAAAAGGGGCCGTGCATGATGGCAAAGCCCTTCAGCCGGCATCCCCCGCTTCACACATGGACGCGGAAGAAGGGGAACATATGACGTACTTTTTCACGGTGTTCCGGCTTGACGTAGGTCCCGGCCAGACGCAGGGCCGCTGCGACGACGGCGGCGTCATCGAGCCAGCCGAAACCGGCAAAGACATCCGGCACGAAATCGAAGGGCAAAATGACATACCCCAAGGCTCCCATGAGGGCCAGTTTGATGAACTTCGGCGTGTCTTCATCCTGCATGCAGTAAAAAATCGTCAGGAGCTTCGGCAAAAAGTGGACCTTCCTCCCTGTCTTGCGGACAAAGGTGACGAATTTGCCTGGTGTATAAAAACGTGCAAAAAAGCGCAGTACCTTCCACATGGGCATTCACCTTATTTCTTATCTTCCAAAGGGATCTTGGCATCTTCTACGGCAGCTTTCACCTTATCTTCGACAGAGGCCGTAGCGCTGTCAGCGGCGGCAGCTTCCGGTTCTGCTGCTTCTTTAGCCGGCTCTGCGACCGTTTCTGCGGCTTCAGCCGTGCCTTCCGCTTTCCCGGCTTCCTCGTTTTTCGTTTCTTCGGCTTTTTCTTCTACGATTTCGTCGACCAGGTCGTCGTGATGGCGGACGGTGTGATAGAGTTCTTCCCCTTTTTCCTTGACGTCCTGGAAGCGGTCCTTGGCGACGCCGCCCCATTTCTTCATGAAGTCGATGGTTTCATCGCCGAGGGGGACGTTCTTCAAAGGATTTTCTTTGAGCTTGTCGACTTGTTCACGGGCCTTGTCCTTCCATTCACCCATCATGTCGATATAGGGACCCATGTCGGTAGGCATGCCATCCTTCAGCCAGCGCTGGGTGACGCGGCCCAAACTATAGGTGATGCCGACGGCGACCGGTACCTGGATGGCGCTGAAAGGAATGATCGTCGTCAGCAGGCTGCCGGCGACGCGGCTGCCGACGGCGCCCAGGAAGGCGATGAGGGCCCGTTCGCTCAGTTTGACATCATAGACTCTGGCGATGCGGCTGACCAGATAGACTTCATTGGCCATGAGGGCGACCGTCCCGACGAGCGGCGCGATGACGATGGCACCGGCCCGGGCAGCGGCCCAGCGGCACAGCATTTCGACTTTCACGTCCTTGTCTTCCGTCGATTCTTCCATGGCCTTGACGACACTGGCTGCGGCATCTTCGGCCTGCTGGGACTGGGTCTTCATATCGGCCAGTTCCTGTTTCAAGGCGGCAATTTCTGCCTGCAGTTCTTCGACTGTCTTGGCTTCTTCTTTGTATACTTCTTCTGCCATAACAAACACCCCATTCTTTAACGTATTAAAATTTATACTTTATATTTTCCCATGTTTCTACCAGCTTGTCAAACCCCCATCGACAGGAAGTGCCACGCCGGTGATGAACGATGCATCCTCACTGAGGAGAAAGGCGATGGCTTTGGCCACTTCATCGGCCCGGGCCAGGCGGTACAAGGGGTACTGCTCTTTCATGGCATCCCGTGTCGTATCGGGATGGTCCCGGAGCTGCTGTTCCAGCATGGGCGTTTCCACGTCGCCGGGACAGACGCAGTTGACCCGTATCTGGTGCGGGGCCGCTTCCAGGGCCAGGGACTTGGTGAAAGCCACGACAGCGCCCTTCGTCGCCCCGTAGAGAGAACAGGCTATGTTACCCTGGAGGCCGGCGTCGCTGCTGACGGTGACGATGCTGCCCGGCCGGCGCCGCAAGTGCGGCAGCGCATAGCGGCAGAGCGATATGGTCCCGAAGACGTTGATAGAAAAGAGACGCTGCATATCGGCAGGCGTGACATTTTCCAAAAGGCCTTCTTCGTAGACCCCCGCCGACGTGACCAGGCCGTCGATGCCACCGAAACGCGAAACCGTCTCTTCGACCATTTTGCGGCAGTCGTCATCACTGGCTACGTCGCCCTGGATATACCAGGTCCGGTCCGGACAAGCCAGAAAGGCCAGAGCGGCCTCCCCTTTTTCCCGATGGCGGCCGCTGATAGCGACGTTCCATCCCCGTTCCAGCAAGACTGCTGCTGCCGCCAGGCCGATGCCCGACGTACCGCCGCTGATGAGTACCGTATCCATCGTGTCCCTCCTACATGATGCCAAAATAAGATAACCCCAGCTTACCGATGAGGACGACCGTCACGGCCAGCATGACCAGGCGGACGAAGCCCGTGCCGCGGCGGATGGCCAGGCGGGAACCGAAGAAAGCGCCGGCAAAGATGCACAGGGCCATGGCGATGCCGTAGACGTAGAGGATCTGACCCCACCAGATGAGGAGGACGAAGGACGTCACATTGCTCATGAGGTTGAGGATCTTGGCATTGCCCGCAGCCGTGACGAAGTCGAAGCCCAACGCCGCAAAGCCGACGATGAGGAAGGTCCCCGTCCCCGGCCCGATGAAGCCGTCGTAAAAGCCGATGCCCAATGCCATGGCCAGGGCGGCCAGGACATTGCCCCGGGTATTGCCACTGTACGTACTGGCGGCGCCGAGCTGGCGCTGGCTGAAAACGAAGACCGCCGCCGCGATGAGGGCGATGATGATGATGGGCTGGAGCCATTCACTCTTCAAGTGCAGCATGACCAGGCAGCCCAGAATAGCGCCGATGAAGGTCCCCGGCAGGATCCGCTTCAAGAGGCTCATGTCGACCTTACCGGCCCGCCAGAACTGCCAGGCGCTCATGACGGCGCCAAACGTCGCAGAAAACTTATTGGTCCCGATGGCCAGATGCGGCGGCAGGCCGGCTGCCAAGAGGACGGGCAGCGAAATGAGGCCGCCACCGCCGGCGATGGAATCGACGAAACCGGCCAGGAAGCCGCCGGCCATGATGAACAGCAGCAGCGACGCCGACAGGGTCGTATGAAAAAGTGGGAATTCCATGAAAAATTACTCCTTTTAGAAAAAAACTCCTCTTGCTTCGCAGCGCGAAACCGAGGAGACCCTTTTCTCAGTGTTCATATATCAAGTCCGCTGCCGCTCCCGCTGTCTGGGGCCGCAGAAGGCGGACGATTTCTTTGCCGATGATCCGCGCACCGTCGCGGTGGCAATCGAGGCTGGCTTCGGACATGGCCGCCAGCTTGTCGGGATGCGTCAAGAGGTCTGCTACGACGGAAACGAGGTCTTCCTGCTGCTTGACCCAGCGGGCACAGCCTTTGGCCTGCATGTACGTCGCATTGGCTTCTTCCTGGCCCGGGATAGGGCTGTACAGGACCATGGGCACCTGGACGGCTGCCGCTTCGGTACAGGTCAGGGCGCCCGGTTTGGTGACCAGCAGCGACGCCTGGCACATGAGCTGGGGGATCCGGTTGGTATAGCCCAGGATGTTGACGTCGTGATGCAGTTCACTGCGCATCTTGGACAGTTCGTCATAGAGATCGGCATTATAGCCGGTGACGACGGTGAAACGGTCCACGGCGTCGAGGCGGTCGAGCAGCGTCAGGGACTGTTTGATAGACCCCATACCCAGGCCGCCGCCCATGATGAGGACGTTCTTATCTGCCTCATGGGCGGCATCCCAGTGCCAGCGTTCCTGTTCAAAAGCCTTGCGCACAGGGATCCCGGAGACGACGATCTTGCCGGCGTCGATTCCCTGTTCGACGAGCTGGTCCTTGAGCTGGGACGCGGCGACGCAGTAGACATCGATCTGAGGATAGACCCAGAGCTGATGGATGGCAAAATCGGTGATGACGCCGACCAGCGGGATATTGAGGCGGTGCTGGCGCTTGAGGAGCGCTGCCGCCCCTGCCGGGAAGGGGTGGGTAAAGACGAGGACATCGGGCTTCTTTTCGGCCAATACCCTGAGCATCCGCCGCTTGAGGCCCCAGGCAAAGAGCGTCTTGACGACGAGTCCCTTCTTATATCCTTGTGACGAATAGTACATCAAATCGTACAGCATGGGAAAGACATCGAGAATCTTGATGTACGTTTCCTTGACGATGTTGTCGATAGACAGGACGTCGTTGGACAGGAAATCCAGGTGTTCCACTTCACATTCTTCGGGAATGGTCTTGACGTATTCTTCTATCGCCCGTGCTGCCTGTGTATGCCCCGTACCGATGGATGCGGACAGGATCAGGACTTTCTTCTTTGTCATGCATGATACCCTCTTTTATAAACAGCATTAGTCATGGTAGCTTACACTACTATGGTACGACAATTTGCAAGAAAAGAAAAGGGCCGTTTTTCATGCGGCCCTTCGGAATCGTACCTTATTTGTTGTTGACCAAATCTTTGAGCTGTTTGCCAGCTTTGAAAGCCGGGGTCTTGGATGCTTCGATCTGAATCGGTTCGTTGTTGCGCGGGTTGCGGCCTTCGCGGGCTTTACGCTGACGGACTTCAAAAGTGCCAAAGCCGATGATCTGTACTTTATCACCCTGTGTGAGGCTGTCGCTGATAGCTTCGAATACAGCTTTTACAGCTTTTTCAGCATCTTTCTTGGTCAAATCGGATTTCTGTGCGACTGCAGCGATTAATTCTGTTTTGTTCATAATACTAGGTCCTCCTTTAAATCGTTACATCTGCGTAACGCTAACTATCTGTATTTTCCTTCTGCCGTTCTATCTGTTTGGCTTCCTGCCAGAACGAGTCTAGCTCATCCAGCGTAAAAGCATCCCACGGCCGGCCCGACTGGCGGACCCGGTCCTCTACGTGAGCAAAGCGGCGTCGGAATTTACAGTTAGCCCGATGTAACGCACATTCCGGCTCTATATGATAGTGTCGGCATAAATTTGCAAAGACGAACAGGACATCCCCAGCTTCTTCTTCGGCGTGGACGGGATCACCTTCGCCAAGGGCCTGGCGGAATTCCTCCCATTCTTCATGGAACTTATCCCAGACGCCCTGGACATCAGGCCAGTCGAAACCGGTCTTGGCCGCTTTTTCCTGAAGTTTGTCTGCAGCCAGGAGCGACGGCAGTCCAGGAACGACGCCGTCCAGCAGGTGAGCGTGCTGCTGGCGTTGTTCGCCTTGCTTTAATCTATCCCAGTTTAACATACTCGTACCTATGTTTTCAAGGCTTTTTTGGCTAAAAACGTAGGGATGACGCCGAATCATCTTATCGGTGACGTCTTTTACGACATCTTGGGCCGAAAAAAGGCCTTTTTCCTGGGCGATGCGGGCGTGGATGGCGACCTGATAGAGGATATCCCCTAGTTCTTCCCGGATGCCCTCCACATCATGGCTGTCGATGGCATCGAGCATTTCATAGACCTCTTCGATGAGGTAGCGGCGCAAGGTCCGATGGGTCTGTGCCCGGTCCCAGGGACAGCCGTCTTCCTGGCGCAGGCGCGCTGTCACGTCGACGATGGGCGTCACGTCGAAAGGCATGGATTCGGCACTAACCCCTTCCCGTTTCCGCGCTTCTTCCAGGAGCTGGCACACGGCTTGGGCCATGGCCGGCCCGCCTGGGACGGTATGGACGACGGCGTGGAGGCGGCTCTCGCGCAGCAGCAGCTCGACGACTGGCGCATAGGTCTCGGCAAAGGACTTCCCGTCCCGGCCATATGAATCCAGCGGCTTGTCGTCGTTCCCCAAGGGGATGATCTTGATTTCCATAACAGTTCCTCATTTCCCGGCAAATATGCCTATGCCTGTCATTATAACACGGAGTCCGCCATTTGTCGCGGCCTGGCAGGAAAAAGGACATCCCACAGGACCTGGCGGATATAGGGGGCATAGGTCCCCTGCAAAGCCGTCCCCGGTCCCTGGCAGGCTGCCGTGACGATATCCGAGAGGATCCGGGCCCGGGCCGGCGAAAAGGCACTCCGCCTGCCGGCCAGGCCCTGCAGATTCCGAAGGGTAAAAGCCGCCCGTCCATAGTCTTCCTTGACGATGAGCCAGCGCACCTGGAACAGGACCTGTACATCGCGATGGAAGCGGCGCAGGCCGCCGCATCGGTCCCACCAGGCATAGAACCGTTCTTCCTGCCTTTGGCGCAGGCTCAGCCGCAGCAGGGCGACAGATGGCCGCAGGTAACGCTGGCGGTCATACGTGCCGGGCGGCTGCATCGCCTGGAGCTGCCGGGCCCGGTCATAGCAGCGCTCGGCCTGTTCGTAAGCCCATCGGGGCCGGCTGGTCAGCGGCCATTGGCCAGCCCGTTCCAGGAGGACGCCCAGGAGATAGGGATAGTCCGGCTGGTCCGGCTGCTGGCGGCAGGCCGTGAGCAAATCCCGGGCCATTCGGCGGCAGCGGCGGATCCGGCCGGCCTGGCCCTTCGTCCCGCCCAGGGGCAGGCCATAGAGCAAAGAGAGTTCTTCCAGCAGGGACGAGTGCAGGGACAAGTAATGAAAGTCCTGGCGGAAGTGACGAGGCAGATACATGAGCAAACCTTCTTTCTTTTTCCATTTTTTCCAGTCTAGCAGAGAAAAATGAAAAAAACCTGAAAAGCAAGGCTTTTCAGGTTAAGATTTGCTGAGAAAATCATTTCTGGCTCAGTTTCGCCAGCAGGCGGATGAGTTCGGCCTGCTCTGCTTCGCTGAGGCGGTTCATGAGTGTCGAAATGCGCAGATAATGGCCGGGCAGTACCTGGTCCATGAACTGGCGGCCCCGGGCCGTGAGACTGACCTTTTTGCCCCGCTTGTCAGCCTGGTCGATGACGACGGTCGTCAATCCATCGCGGACCATGCGCTTGACCATGGTCGTAATCGTCGCTCGGGTCACACCGGTCTTCTCAGCCAGTTGGGACGGCGCAATGCCATCCGGGTTCTGGTGTAGGACAATCATGACCCGCAGTTTCCCCTGAGACAGGTGATACTGTTTGGCCAGGACGTCGTTGATAGACGAACGGATAATCTCAGCCGCCTGGGAAATGCGCAGCATAGCCAGGACTGCCGACGGTTCGATTTCCGGAATGATCCGGGCGTGTCTTTCCAATTCTTCCCGCGTCGGGAATGCTTCAAATCTCATAGACTTCCCCTCTTTTTGGTTAGCTCGCTAATTATTTTCTAACTCAAAGTATAAAATAAAACGGGGAAAAATACAAGTTTTTTCCCCGTTTTACCGAAATATTTTTTTATTGTATACGCGTTATTTTTACATATTCTTACTGCGCAGGTCAGCCAAGATTTCCTGGACGCGGGCAACAGCCTGGCCGATGGGAACGACTTCCTGTTCGCCAGTCCGGCGGACCTTGATTTCTACGGTGCCTTCGGCAGCGCTCTTCTTGCCGACAGTGACCCGGACCGGATAGCCGATGAGGTCGGCGTCGTTGAATTTGACACCAGCCCGTTCATTGCGGTCGTCGAGGAGGACATCGGCCTTAGCAGCCTGCAGGGCCTGATAGAGGTCGCCGGCAATGCGGACCTGGTCCTGGTCCTTGCTGCTGACCGGCACGATGGCCACTTCAAAAGGTGCGATGGCAACAGGCCACATGATGCCGTGTTCATCGTGGAACTGTTCGATGGCGGCCGCGATGGTACGGGTGACGCCGATCCCGTAGCAGCCCATGACATAGGGTTTGGCCTTGCCATTCTGGTCGAGGAAGGTCGCATGGAGGGCTTCGGAATACTTCGTGCCCAGTTCAAAGACCTGGCCGACTTCGATGCCGCGGACGATTTCGACAGGTGCACCGCAGTGCGGGCATTTGTCGCCAGCGACCATGTTGCGGATGGTCGTGACCGTCACGTCTTTAAAATCCCGCGACGGATTGACGTTCTGATAGTGATAGCCGGCCTTATTGGCACCGGTGACGCCGTTGGGGACGTTCATGGCCGACGGGTCGACGAGGACGAAGAACGTTTCATTATCCGGCTTGTCGGCACCCATAGGGCTCATGTATCCCGGCTGGAGGCCGTGGGCCTTCAGCTCATCTTCCGTTGCCGGTTCGATGGCATTGCCGCCGACGAAGTTCTGGACAGCGATGTCGTTGACTTCGTGGTCGCCGCGGACCATGCAGAGGACCGTCTTTTCCCCATCAATCGTGAAAGCGACGGCTTTGATCGTCTTTTCGACAGGGATGTGCAGGAACTGGGCCAGGTCTTCGATGGTCGAGCAGTTCGGCGTTTCAATGAGTTCTACGTCTTTTGCGTCTTCTGCCGGCATTTCGATGGCCTGAGGGAGAGCTTTTTCGATATCGGCAGCATAATCACATTTCGAGCACGATACGATTTCGGCTTCGCCGGCCTGGGCCAGGGCCATGAATTCATGGGTGTGATTACCGCCGATCTGGCCGCTATCGGCTTCGACGGGCTTGAAGTTCAGGCCGCAGCGCGTAAAGACACGCGTATAGGCATCGTATTCATCCTGATAGCTCTTATGCAGGCCTTCTTCATCGACGTCGAAGGAATACGCGTCTTTCATGATGAATTCACGGCTGCGCATGAGGCCGAAACGCGGACGGATTTCGTCGCGGTATTTGTTCTGCATCTGCCACAGCGTGATAGGCATCTGTTTATACGAACGCAGTTCATTGCGGACCAGGGTCGTAATCAATTCTTCGTGTGTCGGCCCGAGGCAGAAATGATTGCCATGGCGGTCTTCGAGTTTGAACATTTCCGGTCCATAGGCATTCCAGCGGCCCGATTCGTGCCAGATTTCAGCTGGCTGCATGATGGGCATCATGATTTCCTGGGCGCCGATATTGTTCATTTCTTCGCGGACGATGGCTTCGATCTTGAGTTCGACCCGGCGGCCTAAGGGCAGGAAAGAATACAAGCCGCCGCCATTCTTGCGGATCATTCCGGCTTTCAACATATACTGATGGCTGGCGATTTCGGCGTCTGCCGGGATTTCCCGCAGCGTCGGACTATACAATTTCGATGCTAACATGAGTTAGGACTCCTTTGCAATGGTTTTTTCGATTTCTTCCAGCAGGCTGGCCACGAGCCGATCTTCCGGCACGGTGCGCAGGACCTGGCCATGGGAAAAGACGATGCCCTTCCCTTTGCCGCCGGCAATGCCGAAGTCGGCTTCCCTGGCTTCGCCGGGACCGTTGACGACACAGCCCATGACGGCGACCTTGATGGGCACCGTCAGATGAGAAATGGCTTCTTCCACTTCCTTGGCCAGATCGATGAGGTGGACCTGGGTCCGGCCGCAGGTCGGACAGGAAATGAGGGTCGGTCCGAAACGGCGCAGGCCCAGGGCACTGAGGATGGTCTGGCCGGCCTTGATTTCTTCGACGGGATCGCCCGTCAGGGATACGCGGATCGTATCGCCGATGCCCTCGTGGAGCAGCGTGCCGATGCCGATGGCCGACTTGATGCTCCCTTCGCGGACCAGGCCGGCTTCCGTCACGCCTAAGTGCAGGGCATAGGGTACCTTATCGGCCAGGGTTTCATAAGCTTCGATCATCAAAGGCACGTCGGAAGCCTTGAGCGAAATGACCATGTTGCGGTAATCCATGCGTTCCAGGATGCGGATATGGCGCAATGCTCCTTCGACCATGCCTTCTGCCGTCGGATGGCCGCCGCTCCGGGCCAGTATATCTTCCGGCAAAGACCCCGTATTGATGCCGATGCGGATAGGGATGCCTTTAGGGCGCACTTTTTCGACGACCTTGACGACATTATCGTCAGAACCGATATTGCCCGGATTGATGCGCAGGGCCTGGACACCGCTGTCGACGGCAGCCAGGGCCAGGCGGTAATCGAAATGGATATCGGCGACAATGGGAATATCGACGGCCTGGACGACGGCAGCTAGTCCCTTGGCCGCTTCCATATCGGGGACGGCGAAGCGCAAGATTTCAGCGCCATACGATGCCAGGCGGCGGGCATCGACGACGGCTTCGGCTATATGGGCCGGATTGACCGTCGACATGGTCTGGACCGATACGGGCGCATCGCCGCCGATGGTGACGCTGCCCGCCTGGACGGGAAGAGATTTTCTACGTTTCATGCAAGGCCTGCCTTTCTAAAAGCGGCTGAGATCCTGAAACATGGCGAAGAGGAACAAGGAACCCAAGAGGACAGCCCCTGTGACCTGGATATAGTACAACGCCCGTTTCGGCATCCGCCGGCGCGTAATTCCTTCGAGAATCAATAAAATAATATAGCCTCCATCGAGGAGCGGCACGGGCAGGAGATTCAAGATGCCCAGGTTGAGGCTGAGGAAAGCCGTGAACATGAGCAGGTTGGCAAAGCCCGATGCCGCAACCTGACCGGCCAGCTGGGCGACGCCGATAGGACCGGCCACTTCAGCCTTTTCCCGGCCCGTCACCATATCATAGAGGCCGACGATCATGAGCTGGCAGATCCGGCCCGTCCGCTGGACAGCCATGCCGGCCGATTCAAAGAAGCCATGGGCTTCCTTCGTCGTCATGGGCATGACGCCGAGCATGACCTTCTTCGAGGCACTGTCGACTTCCGGCACCATTTCGACGCCCTGGACCTGGCCGTCCCGTTCGATTTCTACGGTGACCACGGCGTGGCTGTACGGTGCGACGGCCTGAGAAATATCGGTCCATTTGGAAATTTCCTGGTTGCCGATACGGACAATGCGGTCACCGGCTACGAGGCCTGACTGTTCAGCCGGCGAGCCGGCGATGGTCGAGCCGACGACGGCTTCCGGCGAAACGGTCACGGTGCCGACGACGAAGAACAGGCCCCATAAGAGGACGATGGCCAGGACGAAGTTCATGATGCCGCCGGCGGCGATGACGATCAGGCGCTTCCAGACAGGCTGGCTCAGGAAAGATTTTTCATTCAGTTCTTCGTCTTCCGTCATGCCGGCGATACGGTTGAAACCGCCGAGAGGAATGGCCCGCAGGGAATATTCGGTGTCGCCGCGGCGTACACTGTACACTTTGGGACCGAAGCCGAGTGCGAACTCATCGACCTGCATCCCCGCCCACTTGGCCGTCGCAAAATGGCCCAGTTCATGGACGAAGACGATGACACTGAAGACGAAGATCGTCGCTAAAATAGTAAGACCCACGGGAAATCCCCTTTCTACAGCAAGGAAGCGGCACAGCGGCGGGCCCAGTCGTCAGCCTGGCGGATGGACGCCAGCGTAACGTCGTGCGAGACCGTATGCCGTTCCATGACAGTACGGACAATGTCAAAAATACGCGTAAAGGAAATCTCTTTACGCAGAAAGGCATAGACGGCGACTTCATTGGCCCCGTTGAGGACACAGGGCATGGTCCCGCCGATGCGGCCGGCTTCATAGGCCAGGCCGATGGATGGGAACTTCTCGTCGTCAGGCGGGAAGAATTCCAGCGTCCCCAGCGTCTTCCAGTCGATGGGACGGGCGCCGCGGACGGTCATCCGTTCCGGGTAAGTAAAAGCGTACTGGATGGGCAGGCGCATATCGGGCATACCCAGCTGGGCCAGGACAGACCCATCGATGAACTCGATCATGGAGTGGATGATGCTCTGCGGCTGGATGACGACTTCGATCTTATCGAAGGGCATGTGGAAGAGCCAGTGGGCCTCGATGACTTCCAGGCCCTTATTGAACATCGTCGCCGAGTCGATCGTAATCTTACCGCCCATGTTCCAGGTCGGATGCTTGAGGCACTGCTCGACGGTAATGGACGAGAATTCCGACGCCGGCCGGCGGAAATGAGGACCGCCGGAGGCCGTGACCAGCAGTTTGGCCACTTCTTCTTCCCGACGCCCCTGGAGGCACTGGAAGATGGCCCCGTGTTCACTGTCCACGGGCAGGATGCGGACGCCGCGGGCTGCGGCTTCCTTCATGACCAGTTCGCCGGCAGCGACGAGGGTTTCCTTATTGGCCAGAGCGATGTCCATCCCCTTCTCGATGGCATGGAGTGTCGGTTCGATGCCGGCGGCACCGACGAGGGACGTCAGAACGATCTGGGCATCACATTCATCGATGAGCTTCAAAAGGCCGTCACTGCCGGAAAAGACAGTACACGCCGGACCGACGGTGCGGCGCAGTTCATCGGCAGCCTTTTCGTCGACCATGCAGGCCCATTTTACCTGATGGTCCCGGACCTGGCGAGCCACTTCCTGCCAATGGGAATAGGCCGCGACGCCAGCCAGGTGAAAGGCCTCGGGATGGGCGTCGATGACGTCGACGGCCTGTGTCCCGATAGAACCGGTACTGCCTAGGATCAAAATATCTTTCATTCCCTGCCCTCCTTTAAATGACCAGCATCAAATAGACGTACATAGCCGGCGCTGCAAAGAGCAGGCTGTCGAAGCGGTCGAGGACGCCGCCGTGGCCAGGGATGATGTTCCCTGAATCCTTGACACCGCAGACGCGCTTCAAGATGGATTCGACCAAATCGCCTAAAGGGGCCATGATGCCGATGATGATGCCGATGGCCAGGGCGTGGAGCACGGAGAATTTAAAGATCAGCGAAAAGATAATGGCCACAGCCAGGGTACCGACGAAACCGCCGATAGCCCCTTCGCGGGTCTTGCCGGGACTGATAGCCGGGCAGAGCTTGACTTTGCCCATCATCTTGCCGACGGCAAAGGCGAAGGTATCGCTGGCCCAGGTCGAAAAGATGAGGAGAAAGACGAAGAACCGCGCCGGTTCCAGCATGACGGCACTGAAACTGCTGCCCATGAAGGAAGCGACAGAGCCGCTGCGCAGGGCCAGCATGGCCAGAAAACCGCAGCCGATGTAGAGCAGGCCGTACAACGTATAGGCACTGTCTACGGGCTTGATCTTGTTGTGGAAAAAGACGGTCCGCAGCATGAGCCAGAACAAGAGACCCAACGCCAGGACCAGCATGACCTTGGTACTGCCGAACCAATAGGCGGCCAGCATGGCGACGAGCCATACGGCACCGCACTTGTCGGCCGTCACGGCATGGAGCTTGTGGACCAGGTTGCCGTATTCATACCAGGCGACGAGGGATAAAAGGGCCATCATGAGGAAAAACAGCCAGTTCCCTTCGTAAATCACAAAAATCGTAAAGGCACCGCCGACGATGCCTGTCAGTATTCGTTTTGCCAACATATCATATACCTTCCCTGATTTATTTTAAGCCGCCAAAGCGCCGTTCCCGGCCCTGGAAGGATAAAATAGCTTCGACCAGTGTATCTTTGGTGAAATCGGGCCAGCAGAGCTGCGTATACCAGAACTCGGCGTAGGCCATCTGCCAGAGGAGGAAATTGCTGACCCGCTTGTCCGCACCGGGGCGGATGAGCAGATCGACATCATTTTCCGGCTCTGTATAGAGATACTGGGCCAGCGTCGCTTCGGTAATGTCTTCAGGCCGGATCTGGCCATCCCGGACGGCTTCTGCCACTTTGCGGGCCGCCTGGGTGATTTCCAGGCGGCCGCCGTAATTGACGGCAACGTTGAGGATGAGACCCGTATTGGCGGCCATTTCCGCTTCGGCCTGAGAAAAGGCTTCCCGCAGGTCCGGATGGAGCCGCTTCATATCGCCGATGATGTGGAGCTGCACGTTGTGTTCCTTGAGTTCCAGGAGATTCTTGCTCAGGTAACTCTTCATGAGTTTCATGATGTACGACACTTCTTCATCAGGGCGCTTCCAATTTTCCGTAGAAAAGGCATAGACCGTCAGGACTTTGATGCCCAGGTCGTCGGCAGCGACGACGATGCGCTTGAGCGTATCGGCACCGGCACGATGGCCGTAACTGCGGGGCAGGCCCTTGCGCTTGGCCCAGCGGCCATTGCCATCCATGATGATAGCTACGTGGCGGGGAATATTGTTCGGATTCAGCATGGCTTCGGACACGGAGCCTGCAGTTCCTTTCTTTTTGCCAAAAAAGTTAATCATGCTGTACGTCTCCATTTCGCAGAGCTGCCGCTACGGATCCGCTCATCTCCAGGCTGTCGTTGACCAGGAGACAGACCGTGCCGTCGTCCCGCTGCTGGGCGCGGATGACATAGGTCTGTTCAGGGTCGCAGTGGAAGAAATGGCTCCGCGACAGCGTCCGCTCTATGACAAAAGGAATATTTTTTTCCTGTAATACAGATTTGGCATACCGTAACGGCATGCCAATAAAAATCCGTATATCCATCATACGGCCATGACTTCTTTTTCTTTTTTTGCTTTGATTTCGTCGATGACCTTGATTTTTTTATCCGTCAGCTTCTGGATATTTTCCTGACCTTCTTTGCTGTCATCTTCCGTGACTTCCTTCTTCTTTTCCATCTTCTTGATGGTTTCGTTGGCGTCGCGGCGGATATTGCGGATGACGACTTTCGAGTCTTCGGCAATCTTGCTGACTTTCTTGCTCAGTTCCTTACGGCGTTCTTCCGTCAGCTGGGGAATTTCCAGGCGGATGATCTTGCCGTCGTTATTCGGGTTCAGGCCCAAGTCGGACTTGAGGATGGCCTTTTCGATTTCACCGAGCATCTTCGGTTCCCACGGAGCGATGGTGATCATGCGCGGTTCCGGAGCGGCTACGTTGGCGACCTGTTTGACCGGCGTCGGCGTACCATAGTAGTCGACCGTGATCCGGTCCAGCAGCGACGTGCTGGCACGGCCCGTGCGGATTGACGCCAATTCCCGTTTCAGGGCTTCGATGGTCTTATCCATCTTTTCTTCGTGCTGGGCAATGATTTCTTTTACTTCCATGTCAATCACTTCCTTATTTTATTTTTATAAGTATATCATACAGCTTTTAGTCTTCTTTGTCGACTACAGTGCCTAAATCTTCTCCGCTGGCAGCTTTGACGATGTTCCCGGGCTGATCGATATTGAAGACGACGATGGGGATGTTGTTATTGCGGCAGAGTGTCGTCGCCGTCGCATCCATGACCTTGAGGTCTTTATTGATGACGTCGAGATAGGTCAGGTGCTTGAACATCTTCGCATCCGGATTGACTTTGGGGTCGCTGTCATAGACGCCGTCGACGCCGTTTTTGGCCATGAGGATGGCATCGGCTTCGATTTCAGCCGCCCGCAGAGCCGCTGTCGTATCTGTCGAGAAGTAAGGGTTGCCCGTGCCGGCACCGAAGATGACGACGCGGCCTTTTTCCATGTGGCGGATGGCCCGGCGGCGGATGTACGGTTCAGCGACCTGCTGCATATTGATAGCCGTCTGGACGCGGGTAGCGACGCCGTTCTTTTCCATGGCATCCTGAAGGGCCAGGGAATTCATGACCGTAGCCAGCATGCCCATGTAGTCGGCCGAAACGCGGTCCATGCCTTTAGCCGAACCGGACAAGCCGCGCCAGATGTTGCCGCCGCCGACGACGATGGCAACCTGGACGCCGAGCTTATTGACTTCGACGACCTGCTTGGCAATGGTTTCGACCGTTTCCGGGTCGATGCCGTAGCCCTGTTTGCCAGCCAATGCTTCGCCGCTCAATTTCAATACGATGCGATGATACTTTTTCGATTCCATAAAAGAAGTGCCTCCTCTGTCGGTATACAAGTCCAATTAGAAAATAAGAGAACACGGGTTGGGTGTTCTCTTATGCAATCTTATTTAGCTTGTGCCATTACTTCGGAAACAAAATCATCGTTCCGTTTTTCCAGGCCTTCACCCAATTCATAACGCGTATAACGGCGGATGTCGATTTTTTCACCGATCTTAGCGATGGCTTCTGTAACGACCTGCTGGACCGTTTTGTCAGAATCTTTGATGAATTCCTGATCGAGGAGGCAGTTTTCTTTGTAGAATTTTTCGATACGGCCGGTAATCATCTTTTCGACGATTTTTTCCGGTTTGCCTTCGTTCAGGGCCTGCTGGCGGAGAACTTCTTTTTCGTGTTCCAATACGTCAGCCGGAACTTCGTCCCGTTTGAGGTATGCCGGTTTTGCAGCAGCGATCTGCATTGCAATGTCTTTGCAGAGTGCTTTGAAGTTATCTGTCTGAGCGACGAAGTCCGTTTCGCAGTTGACTTCGACGAGAACGCCGATACGGCCGTTGCCATGGATGTAAGAATAAACCAAACCTTCAGCAGCGATGCGGTCTGCTTTCTTAGCTGCTGCAGCCAAGCCGTGTTCGCGAAGCAAGTCGACGGCTTTTTCCATATCGCCGTTGCTTTCGGTCAATGCTTTTTTGCAGTCCATCATGCCTGCACCGGTTTTTGTTCTTAATTCTTTTACCATTGCTGCTGTAATAGCCATGAGTATTCCTCCTAAAAGTAATGTGAATTATACAGTTTGAAGAAAGGTAAGAAGCAAAGGCTCCTTACCTTCCTATGATAACCATTCAGTTCTCAAAGAACGAGCAATCTTATTCTGCTGCTTTTTCTTCAGCGGCTTCAGCACCTTCAGCGGCGCCTTCTTCGGTCTGTTCGCCCTGGTTGCCTTCGAGGACAGCGTCGGCGATTTTGCCGGTCAAGAGTTTGACGGCGCGGATAGCGTCATCGTTAGCCGGGATCGGATAGTCGATGACATCGGGATCGCAGTTGGTGTCAACCGTAGCGATGATGGGGATGTGAAGTTTGCGGGCTTCAGAAACAGCGATTTCTTCTTTTTTCGGGTCGATGATGAAGAGAGCGTCCGGGAGTTTTTTCATGTCTTTGATGCCGCCGAGGTATTTCTGAAGTTTTTCCATTTCATGTTTGAGGAGCGTAACTTCTTTCTTCGGCAAGAGTTCGAACGTGCCATCTTCGGCCTGTTTTTCCAACGTCTTCAAGCGTTTTACGCGCTTTTCGATGGTCTGGAAGTTGGTGAGCATACCGCCGAGCCAACGTTCGTTGACGAAGTACTGGTTGCAACGTTCTGCTTCGTTTTTAATGGATTCCTGGGCCTGTTTTTTCGTGCCTACGAAGAGGACTTTGCCGCCTTCAGCAGCCAGGTCGCGGACAAAATTGTAAGCTTCGTCCATTTTCTTAACGGTTTTCTGCAAGTCGATGATGTAGATACCGTTACGTTCGGTGAAGATGAAACGAGCCATCTTCGGGTTCCAACGGCGGGTCTGATGACCGAAATGAACGCCGGCTTCCAATAATTGTTTCATAGATACTACTGCCATAATTGTGATTCCTCCTGTTTTTTCCTCCGCCCGGTCATCGCTCATCTTCACCCTCCCTCTCGGGGGTCGGGCACAGTGCTGAGCTCGCCAAGCGTGTGTATTTTAGGGCTTGGTATTCAAACCTTTGATATTATAGCATATATGACAAACGAGGGCAAGCATTTTTTCCAATGCCTGCCCTCTCAGCGGGCCGCCTTTACAGGACGGCCCCTACGAACATCAAACATCATACATTAATTCAGGATATAGACCGGTACGGTACGGCGGCCGAAGTTCATGCAGGCATCGTAGTCTTCCATGCAGAGGTCGATACGGTTGCCGAGGATGGCTCCGCCTGTATCTTCGGCCCGGGCTACGCCGTAGCCGGGGATGAAGACTGTCGAGCCCAGGGGGATGACGTTGGGGTCGACGGCGACGACGCCGTAACGGGCCCGCGTCCCCATGCGGGTGATGCACTGGCCGTCGCCGTCAGTCGGCAGATAGGCCGTAGCTTCCATGGTGATGATCTTCTGGTAATGGGATACATCGCCGGTGCTGGTATTGATTTCGACCGTTTCCTTGGTGCCGACTTTGCGGACCAGGGGCTGCATTTCCGAAATGAGTTCCGTCGACAGCGTTTCCTTGTCGGCGACCTGGCCGTCGACGCTGACGATGTTCAGCTTGACCCGTTTGCGGCCGTTTTGCCCCTCCTGGATGACTTTTTCTTCGCCCTGCCCCAAAGTTTCATCAGGGATGCTTTCGATGGCGTACGGGACAACTTCATCTTCGGTGATGGTCTTGCGCGATACGTGGCCGATGACGATGTGCTGCCCGGCCTGGAGCGGCTTCTGGACGTCGCCATAGGGGCGGTACTTTTCCTTATTATAGCCGTATTGTTCGGCTACTTCCTGGGAATTGTGCTTAGCCGTATAGACTTCCTGAGTCTGTCCGCGGTACTCCAGGGTGACCGGGATGGCCCGGCGCACCTTGACGTAGCTGCCATCGTCGAGTTTCTGCGTCGACACGTCGATTTCATCGTAATCACCGATGTCGATGTTGTTCTCCCGCATCAACGCCTTTTCATTGACAGCGTGGGTATATACCTGCCGGGTCTCGCCATCGGCAACGAGGGTCACCGATTTCCCCCGGTCGATGAACCCCGTCAGGGACACGATGACCAATAAGGCGATCATCGTCGCGTACATGCGTGTAATCGGTCGTTTATTCTTGAATCCAGTCATGCTGAATCGTTTCCAGTCCATGCCATGCCTCCTAATGCTTTTCTTTTCATTGTAGCAAAGACCGGAAGGCTTGTCAATTTACTTGTCTTCTTCAGCAGGACGAGGACGCAGGACGACATTGCGGAACTGGCGGGCTGCCTTCTTCCGTTCTGACGCCAGCCGTTCGGCTTCGCGCTGGCATGTATCCTGAGCGTTGACGGGCTTGCCCTTGCGTTCGTCGGCCAGGTAGCGGTACGAGCCGTCGCTGTTCATGGCATAGGCCTTGACGTTGTCGTCGAAGTATACCTTCAAGATGCGCTTGATCCGATCTTTATGAGGCGGGAATTCGACAGGCGTCATTAATTCGACGCGTTCATTGAGGTTACGCGGCATCCAGTCTGCCGAAGAAATGAAGACGTCTTCCTTGCCGCCGTTGTAGAAGTAGAACAAGCGGCTGTGTTCCAGGAAGCGGCCGACGATGCTGTGTACTTCGATGTTTTCACTGATTCCGGGCAGGCCGGGACGGAGGACGCAGATGCCGCGGACGATGAGGCGGATCTTGACGCCGGCTGCCGACGCTTCGTAGAGCTTGGCGATGACGTATTTGTCGAGGAGAGAATTCATCTTGGCGACGATGAGGGCTTTCTTGCCGGCCTTGGCCTGGGCGATTTCCTGATCGATTTCCTGATAAATTGTTTCCCGCAGGTTGAGCGGAGCGACGGCCAGCTTGTTCCACTGAGGCGGATCGGAATAGCCCGACAAGAGGTTGAAGAAGGCCGATGCGTCGACGCCGATGAGGGTATTGGCCGTCAGGATACCGACGTCTGTGTAGATGCGAGCCGTCTTGCCGTTGTAGTTACCCGTCGCCAGGTGGACGTAGCGGCGGATGCCGTCTTCTTCGCGGCGGACGACGAGGGTGATCTTGGAATGGGTCTTGAGGCCCATGATGCCGTAAATGACGTGGCAGCCGGCTTTTTCCAGCTTGCGGGCCATGTGGATGTTGTTTTCTTCATCGAACCGGGCCTTGACTTCCATGAGGACCGTGACCTGTTTGCCATTTTCGGCGGCCTGGGCCAGGGCGGCAATGATGGGCGACTTACTGCTGACACGGTAGAGCGTCTGTTTGATGGCCAGGACATGCGGGTCCGTCGCAGCCAGCTGGATGAAGTGTTCGACCGTTTCAAAGGTTTCATAGGGGTGATGGACCATGACATCCCGTTCGGCAATGGCCGACCAGAAATCCGGTGCATCGATGGCGGCCAGTTCCGACGACGGCTGCGGCGTCACCGGCGGATAGCGCAGGTCATCATAGCCGTCGATGCCGACGAAGGAGAAGAAGACCTTGCAGTCCAGGGGTCCCGGGATCGAATAGATGTCCCGTTCTTCGAGCTGCAGTTCATCGCGCAGGAAATCGCGGATCATGCGCGACGACGAAGCGGCCAGTTCCAAGCGGACAGCAGCCCCTTTGCGGCGTTTCTTCAGGCTCTTTTCGACTTCCATGAGGAGGTCTTCGGCATCGTCGTCGATATCCAGGTCGGCGTCGCGGGTGACGCGGAACGGTTCGACTTCCAAGATATCGCATCCCAGGAAAAAACGTTCCGCATAGGCGGCGATGACGTCTTCCAGAAAGAGGAACTGATGGCCTTCATGCTGCTTGCCGGCCGGCGACACGCTGTCCGGGACCTTGATGATGCGGTCGATGACCGATGTCGGGACCGGCAGGATCGCTGTCTTGACCGAGCGGTCCCCTTGTTTGCGGCGCAAGAGAACGGCCAGGTTCAGGTTCAGGCTGGACAAGAACGGGAAAGGATGGCTGGAATCGACGGCCATGGGCGTGACGACCGGGTAGATTTCCCGTTCAAAGAAGCTTTCCAGCCACAGCCGCTGGTCATCATCGAGGGCATCGACGCCGATGAAGTGCAGGCCGTGAGATTGCAACTTCTGCTGGATGTCTTCATAGTAGCGGTACTGGTCAGCCACCAGCTTATGGACCATGGACTGAATAGCCTCGAACTGTTCCTGCGGCGTCATGCCGGCGATGTCGATGTGCTTGACGCCGCTTTCGACGAGGTGCTTGACGCCGGCCACGCGGATCATGAAGAATTCATCCAGGTTCGATGCGGCGATGGCGATGAAGTTCAGCTGTTCCAGCAGCGGGTTGGACGGAACGATGGCTTCACGCAGGACCCGTTCATTGAATTTGACCCATGTACATTCACGATTTAAAAAATATTGAGCATCCGTAAAATCTGCCATGATTATCTTATCCTTTCACTAATTTCGTCGAAATGCCAAAAACTTCGGCAAAGTCGACGGCCATTTTCAGATACGTCCAGCGTTCCAGTGAAATATCGGCGTCTGCCGTATAATAGACGACGAGTTCGTCTGCGTCGAGTTCAGCCCGGATGGCGCTGATTTTCCCTAAATGGCTCTTATCCAGGGAATCGGCCAGGCGGAAGATGGCTGTCAGTTTGGCCGTAATGACTTTCTGCCGCGGCGTCAGGGCGTGGTAGACCGGCGACGCTTCCTGCAAAGTACCGTCAAACGCATAATAGAGGACGGCAGCCAGGATTTCCTTTTCATCGTCAGCCAGGCCGAAGAGGTCCGTTTCCCTGATAAGGTTGTACGTACAGAGGTTATGCTTGCGGATATTGATGAATTTCCCTGTTTCGTGGAAAATCGCAGCCAGGCGCAGCAGATAATTATAGCTGTAATCGAGGCCGATGAACTGGTACAGAGCCTGGAAGAGGACGTTGCAATATTCTTCGATGCGGGCGGAATGGACGGAATCGGACAAATACTTGTTCGCCAGGCGGCGCATCATGTCCAGGAGCAGGCCCTGGAGATGGGCCATATAATCATTATGGGTCTTTTCGGCCACATAATGCATGGTATAGCCTTCGGTGAAAGTCGTCGGCATGACGACCAGCATATCGATGTCAACGATGCGCAGCAGTTCGTAATACAAGAGGATCGTCGGCATGATGACATTGGCCAGGTTCTGGGACAGGCCGAAGCGTTTCATGAGCTTGAACGGCGTGACGCCCTTGAAGGAATAGACGAACTGGCGCAGTTCATCCGGTGTGATCAGGAAAAGACCATTCTCGCTGGTCTTGCCCATGAGGCGCGACACCAGGTTGGCTCCGCGGCCGGACAGGACAATATACTTGATATCATACTGCTGGACACCCTTCCAGAGCGGATAGAGGGTTCCGTAAATATATTCGCGCACAGCTGTCGGGAAAGTCAGCTCATTGCGCTGCTTTTCCGTGAAATTTTCCAGGATGCGCAGGGACCCGATGTGGATGTTCTGCTGGAACAAGAGGCGGTCCGATTTCCAGCAGGTCAGGCCGACGCCGCCAGACGTGATGTCCAGGAGCATGACGGCTTTATCGGCGAAATTGAATTTCCCCTTCAATACATTATAATAGAGACCAAAGAACTTATAATAGATTTCCTTGGTCATGTGGATGACTTCGACGTCGAAGCCCGTGCGGATATGAATCTGGTCGAGGACACTGATCAAGTTATCGGCTTCACTGATAGCCGTTGTCGACAATACGCGGACATCTTTGACGTCATAGTCACGCAGGAGCTGGCGGAATCCCAGCAGGACCTGACAAATCTCGTTCAGGGACTGGAAACTGACGTGATGGCGCTGGAATACCGTTTCCCCATATTTTACTTCTCGGGATACGTTTTCGATGATCTCCATGTCATCCAAAGACGAGTAAGCAATGACCTTCAAGGTCATATTGACCGTCCCGATATGGATGATACCAAAAACATTCCGGGTTTGTTTTTCCATTACTCTCCCCACTTTTCTTGACGGTATAGTTGCTGTCTAGCTGATACTCTTCTTATTATACATGAAAGTCACCGTATGTATGTATATTTTTTGTAAAAATTTTCGGCATGCCTCTCTATTCTGTAGTATAATGAAAAAGGTAAACGATAAACTTGATAAACATCCGCAGAAATGAGGTATACCATGGAAAAATTAGCCATCATCGACATGGGCTCTAACTCCATCCGCTTTGTCGTCATGCAGATTGCCGACAACCAGTCGTACTCCCTGCTCTACCAAGAAAAAGAAGCCATCCGCCTGGGCCATGGCCTGAGCCAGACTGGCGTCATCAGTGAAGAAGGGATGCAGCGGGCCCTGACCTGCCTGCACGTCTATAAACATATCATGGAAGTCATGGACATCCATGAGTGCCGGGCCGTCGCAACGGCAGCCGTCCGCAATGCCAGCAACGGAGAAGAATTCTTGAAACGCATCAATGCCGAAACGGGCATCACCATGAACGTCATCACTGGCGAACGGGAAGCGTACTTAGGCTACCTCGGCGTCATCAATACCATTGCCATGAAGGACTTCCTCATCTTCGACCTGGGCGGTGCCAGCGTCGAAATGACCTTAGTCCGCAACGGAGAAGCCGTCCACTCCCTGTCGGTCCCTATCGGCGCCGTCACGCTGACGGAAAAATTCGGCACCCAGGGAAATCCCGATTCCGAAGCCATTGCCAGCCTGATGAAATTCGTCCAGAAAAAAATGGCCGCCGTCCCCTGGATACAGGACATCCAGCTGCCCATCGTCGGCATCGGCGGTACGGCCCGTAACTTCGCCAAAATGGATCAGCGGGCAACGAATTATGAACTGTCGAAGCTCCATAACTACATCATGCCTCTGGAAAATTTTGAAAACCTCTATCACGAAATCACGACGCGGACCAGTGCCAACCGCAAGAAGATCGCCGGCCTGTCCAGTGAACGGTCCGATCTCATCGTCGCCGGTGCTGCCGTCATCAAAACCATCTTCGACATGACGGGCAGCCCGGAAATGGTCGTCAGCGGCTGCGGTCTCCGCGAAGGTTTATTCTATGAATATTACGCTTCGTACTGCCAGCTGCCGTCGCCCCGCTTCGACGACATCCTCGATTTCAGTGTCAAGAACTTCCTCGGCACGCTGAGCGGCGTCATCATCAACCAGGCCCATTACGACCAGGTCACGCGCATCGCTACCCAGCTCTTCGACCAGCTCCAGCCGCTCCACGGCTACGGCCCGCGGGAACGTCTCCTGTTGCAGACAGCCGCCCGTATGCACGACGTCGGCAAAATCATCAATTTCTACGACCACGCCCGCCATTCGGCCTTCATGATCGCCCATGCCCCGCTCTACGGCATGACCCAGGTCGAACAAATCATCACGGGCTTCATCGCCGGCTTCCATCACGGCATCAGCCGCAAGATCATCCGAGCTTACCGCTACGCCAACATGGCCTCTGCCGAAGACTGGATCATGATCCGCAAACTCTCGACTATCCTGGCCTTGGCCGAAGCCTCGGACCTGACATACGAACAAATCGTTACCGACGTCGAAGTCACACTGGCCGAAAACGTCGCCGTCATGATCCTCACGACAACACCGGGGTCGACATACAATGCTGCGGACTATGAAATGAAACAACTGAGCAAACAATTCAAAAAAGAATTCGGTGCTTCCCTGCTCCTCGTCTGGAAGTGAAGGGTTGGATGAGAAAAAGGAGCTGTCGCATCGCGACAGCTCCTTTCAAGTTGTTAGTGGCTAGTTGTTAGCGGATGGGTTTAAATTTAAAGCTTTTCTCTGCAAACTATAAACTCTGTGCTACAAACTATAAAGTAAACGGGGCATCACATGATGGCAGAATCCTTCGTGCGACAGCCTCTTTTACTCTTATCGCCACGTCATGTCTTCTGCCGTGACATCGGGATGATGGTACTGGTCTTCGGAAAGGACCTGTTTGCCGTGGACGGTGACGGCCTGCTGGGGACACCAGTGGACACAGGCCAGGCAATGGCTGCAATGGGAGCCGATGACGGCCCGTTTCGCCGTACAGATGATATTGCTCACCGGACAGATGCGGGCACAGAGGCCGCAGGCAATACAGCGCGTTCCATCGACAGACGGTGTCAGCCAGCGTTCCCCGGCATGACGGACCAGGCCCAGGTTCATGAGCCAGGCCGACAGCGACGAATGGATGGCCGTCGTATCCCGGATCTGCCTGCGTATCTTATCCGCTGCGTCAGCGACCAGTTCATCGGCATGGTCCAGACGGTTCATATCGTAGCGGATATGACGCCGCGACGCAATGGTACTGTTAGCGATCATCGGCAGGACGGTCCCGTAGGACAAGGAACAATGCTGGCGCCGGAGAATCTGGTCCATCGTCCGGAGAGCCCGGCCCGGCGTACTACCACAAGTAGCAATGCCATAGAAATAGGTCGATTTCTGGAAACGGACCTGTCTGACGAAATCCTGTACGGGTTCGGGAAGATCCCCGAAATAGACGGGAAAGACAAAGCCGATGATGCGATCCTGGATGCGCTGGCACCGTTCGTGGATTGCCGAAATCGGCACCGCCGTATCGCCAGTCAGTTCAGCCAGCTTCTTGGCTGCATATAATGAATTTCCCGTTCCTGAAAAGTAAAGAATCATAAGGCTCACCTCAGAGACCGCACTGCCAGTTTCCCGCTGCAGGCGGACGGTATTTTATATTCATTATATCATGAAACCCTGTCATTTGTCTCGATACATTTGTCTTTACACGTAACCGCGCTCGCAAAGGCTGACGAAAGTCCCATCGCCGATGATGATGTGATCGAGGACAGGGATTTCCATAATCTGGCCGGCATCGGCAATGCGCTGGGTCACGACGATGTCCTCGTGGCTCGGTTCGGGATTGCCTGACGGATGGTTGTGGACCAGGACGACGGCAGCGGCATTGTAACGCAGAGCGTAACGGAAGACTTCCCGCGACTTGGCCAGACTGGCATTGATCGTACCGATAGTCAGCGTCCGGTAGGCAATGAGCTGGTTCTTCGTCGATAAGTAGACGGCTCCGAACTGCTCTTGTGGCAAAAAGCGCAGATCTTCCATGACATAACCGGCAATGGCCTGGGGTGTACTGAAATCAGGCGCCGCTTCCTTTACGTGCTGCCGTGAAATACGCCGTCCCAGTTCGACGGCGGCACAGACCGTAACGGCCTTATCCGTCCCGATACCGGGAATCTGGCAGAGGTCGCCGATGCTGGTATCACTGAGGTAGCAAATATTTTCTCCTGGCAGAGAGTGAAGGACCTGCCGCGACACATCGAGGACGGATTGTCCCTTCGTACCCGTCCGCAATAGAATCGCCAGCAAGTCCTGGTCGGTCACCGCTGAAGGGCCGTGACGGAGGAATTTTTCCCGCGGTTTCTCACAAACAGCGAGGCTGCGGAAAGGATCGCTCATACATGGACCTTAGCCTTGTGGAACAACTTGCATACCTGGGACAAGGGCAGGCCGACGACGTTGGTATAGGACCCGTTGATCTTATCGACGAAAGCCGCAGCCCGGCCCTGTATGCCATAGGCCCCGGCTTTGTCCAGCGGTTCCCCAGAAGCGACATAGGCTTTGATTTCCTTTTCACTGAGCCGGCGGAACCAGACTTTCGTTTCGACGACCTTCGTGTATTCCTTATGGCCATTGATCAAGGCAATGCCCGTATAGACGGAATGCTTCTTCCCGGACAGAGCACGGAGCATCTCGATGGCAGCGGCTTCATTCTTGGGCTTGCCCAACATTTCCCCATCGATGGCGACAATGGTATCGGCGCCGAGGACCCACTGGCCCGGGAATTTTCCGGCCACGTCGCGGGCCTTCCCCAATGCCTGGGCCTGGACGTATTTTTCCGGGTCTTTTTTCTTCGGCGATTCTTCACTATACGTACTCGGATTGACCATATAGGCGACGCCGATTTGCGTCAGCAGTTCGCGGCGACGAGGCGAACCAGAAGCTAAGATGAGCATGTAATAATCCCTCCTAAATTATTGAAGATGACGAAAGAGAATGGCTGCCAGGATGACGCCGATGATGCTGAGCATATTCGGTGCCAGATGGATGCCAAACTGCAATTCCATGAGATAGAGATTGAGGTGAATATTCTGGATATTCAAGATTTCATAATGCTGCGTCAGGGCCGGCAGGACACCCTTCAGGGCTGGAACGGCGTACAGGGCTTCCCCGACGATGCCGCCGAGGATACCGCCGACGATGAGGAAAATAAAGAAGAACAACAGACTGTGCGAACCAGGCGTTTTCATAGCCTACCTCCATTATACACGCAAGATACGAAGGGGCCGCCCTTTCTCATGAAATTCTAATCCATTCTGAGAAAGGCAGCCCCTTTTTTAATCATCACTTATTGATTTTTCTTTTTCTGCATCTTAGCCCAAGTATCGCGGAGGCCGACGATGCGGTTGACGACCAGGTGGTCTGCCGTCGTATCAGGATCAATGACGAAATACCCCTGGCGCAGGAACTGGAACTTATCGCCTACGTGATACGTTGCCAATGCCTTTTCGGCCTTGCTGTGGTATACGTCGAGGCTGTGGGGATTGATCTGATCGAGGAAATCCTTGCTTTCCCCTTCTTCCTCGCTGCCGTCGTCCTTCAAAAGATAGTCATAGACGCGGGTTTCGACGTCGACAGCATCTTCCGCATTGACCCAGTGCAAAGTCCCTTTGACCTTGCGGTTGGCGTTGGCGCCGCTGCCGCTCTTGCTTTCCGGATCATACGTGCAGTGCAGTTCGACGATGTTGCCGTCTTCGTCTTTGATGACTTCTTCACATTTGATGATGTAGGCATATTTGAGGCGGACTTCCTTCCCCGGAGCCAGGCGGAAGAACTTCTTGACCGGTTCTTCCATGAAGTCATTGCGTTCAATATAGAGGTGCTTGCTGAACGTCATTTCACGCGTACCCATGGCTTCATTTTCCTGGTTGTTGTCGGCCGTCATCGTTTCCGTCTTGCCGTCCGGATAGTTGGTGAGGACGACCTTGATCGGATCGATGACCGTCATCAGGCGTGGTGCTTTCATCTTCAGGTCTTCGCGGATGCAGTATTCCAAGAGCGAAATATCGACCATGCTGTCGGCTTTGGCGACGCCGATGCGTTCGCAGAAGTCACGGATGGATTCCGGCGTATACCCGCGGCGGCGGATCCCGGAAATCGTCGGCATACGAGGGTCATCCCAGCCGCTGACGATTCCTTTTTCAACGAGGAGACGCAGTTTGCGCTTGCTGGTAATCATGTTGGTGACATTCAAGCGGGCGAATTCAATCTGCCGCGGTTTCTGGCCTTCCGGGTCATCCCAATCTTCGAGGACCCAGTTGTACAGCGGACGATGTGCTTCGAATTCCAAGGTGCAGATGGAATGAGTAATGCGTTCGATTGCGTCCGATACCGGATGGGCAAAATCGTACATCGGATAGATGCACCATTTATCACCCGTGCGATGATGCGATGCATGGACGATACGGTAGAGGACCGGATCGCGCATATTGAGGTTCGGGCTGGCCATATCGATTTTAGCACGCAGTACCTTTTCTCCATCGGCGAACTTGCCGGCTTTCATATCTTCAAAGAGCTGGAGGTTTTCTTCGACGCTGCGGTTGCGGTACGGGCTTTCCTTCCCCGGCGTATTGAAAGTGCCGCGGTATTCGCGGATTTCATCACTCGACAAATCGTCAACATAAGCCTTGCCCAGGCGGATCAGTTTCTTGGCGTATTCATAGAGTTTATCGAAATAGTCCGATGCATAGAACATGCGGTCGTCCCAGTCAAAACCGAGCCATTTGACATCGCGTTTAATCGATTCTACATATTCCGTATTTTCTTTCGACGGATTCGTGTCATCAAAGCGGAGATTGGTCAGTCCGCCATATTTCTTGGCAATGCCGAAATTCAGGCAAATCGACTTTGCGTGGCCGATGTGGAGATAGCCATTCGGTTCCGGCGGGAAACGAGTATGTACCCGCTTGCCATATGTATTCTTTTCGTTGTCTTCATCGATAATAGTTTCAATAAAATTTTTGGTCGTTTCGTTATCCATCGATGTATCTCCCTTTCATATATGTATAAATGCCTTCAATATCACATTATAACCTAAACATGGCTTGCTTTGCAATGTTCTGCTACAAATTAAGCAAACTAGCGGTTTTTATCGAATCTGGCAAAAGTTGATTGATTTATTTTCATGTAGTTTCATTTCTTTTTTTTGACGAATTTTTGACGGCAGGCTGATGTGACATAAAAAAGCGGCGTCCACTCACAATGGAATGGACGCCGACTTTTATTTTTATTAATGTTTTATTGGTTTTGAGCCGACATTGTTTTAGACAATGCGAATTTCACGGCCCAGATAGCTCCATTAATAACAAGCGGCAGGACGATTTTGTCGCGGAGCATATTCCATCCTGTTTCCGATTTACTCTGTTCCTGGATTTGTGTCGTGAATTTGTCGGCAACAGCTTCGACAGCCGGGATGGCATTCGTTACGATGTTTTGCGTCAGCTCATTCTTCATATCTTCTGTGACAACATCTACGTTCAAAGCTTCTACAACACTGTCTCTAATATCGGTCCATTTACTCATCGTTCATTCCTCCATATATTAATGATTTTAATTATTAGATTGTTCGTAATCGGTTATACCGCGTGCAATAGCCCGGGCAATATCGTCCTCATTGTTTACAAGTAGCGCCATATCGTCATCATTGTCGATGAAAGCTGTTTCAACTAAGACAGCCGGCATATCTGTATACCGTAGTACCAGTAACTCTGGCATTTCTTTTACGCCTCTATCGACAGTATCGATGCTGTCGATAAGTTGCGATTGGATGCACTGCGCTAAATTGCCACTGTTACTCATCCTGCTATAGCATTCCACTTCTGTGCCGCGAGCTGTACCCGAAGCAGCGTTACAGTGGATGCTGACAAAAATATCAGCGCCCCATGCGTTAGCGGTTTCAGTAACAGTCATGCCCTGGCGATCATCATAATCGCTACGCCCTGCCGGTGTCGGCGCCAGGTTGTCGCTCTGCATTAAATAGCATGCACAGCCAGCCGCTTCAAGATATTTCTTTACAGCCGTGCCAATTTTGAGCACTACATCGCACTCCCGCAAATCAACACTTCCATCCGCGTCATAATGTACTGCTCCGGAATCATATTTTGTATCATGGCCAGGATTCAAAAACACTTTCATTTCAAATCATCCTTTCTTGTGGCGGCGGACTTTACCGTGCCGCCGATATAACCGAGGAGCCCCGAGGCGATTGACATGGCCAATTCGTTGAGGCTATAAAAAATCGCCAAAATCAAGGCCGTTACCAGCCCGATAATGACGAGACAATCTGCGATATTTACTTTTTCAAACATTTCCATCACCTACACATGCTGCAGCACTGACGTCAGCACTGACGCGAAAATGCCGACGACGGTTACACTCGTTCCCAGGGTCCAGCAGATGTCGTGTTTGAGATCATCAATTCTATGATGTGCCGATTTGCCAGACTCGATGGCCTGTACGACTTCGCGGTTGAGATTCGTCAGTTGCAACTCGATTCGGTCCAGCCGGGACATTAATTCATTGTCATTCATAGATTCTCCTTGATATGATTATTAAAAACGGAGTGATTATAATGCGTTTGCCAAATGGTTTTGGATCAGTTTATAAAATGCAGGGCCGTCGGAGGAGACCGTGGGTTGTAAAAAAGACTATCAACGGCCATCAAAAAGCTATTGGATATTTCGAAACTCATGACGCCGCCCTTACCTTTCTACTCAAATATAATCATGAACCAACAGGACTGACTGCGACGTTTGCCGATATCTACAAGCAATGGCGTCCAACAAAATGGCCGACATTGTCCAGATCGTCCCAATCAGCTTATGAGATTTCATTCCGGCATCTAGCACGACTTCATGACAAAACTATGAGCCAGTTAAAGTACCTAGACCTGCAGGCCGCCATGGACGATGTGCGAAAAGTCGCCGGATACAGCACTCAGAAAAAATGCCGGGTCCTTATGAGCCAGCTTTACCAATTTGCCATCAAACGCGAGATGGCCATGACGGACTACTCGCGGTATGTCGAGATAGACAAGCATCATGTCGTATATAAAAAAAGGCCTTTTACCACAAGGGAAATTAATCGTTTGTGGAAACAGGCAGATAACGCGGCTGTCCAGGATGTGCTGATACTGATATATACCGGCCTACGTATCGGTGAATACCTGTCACTAAAACCGCAGGATATAAAAATACGGGAACGCTATATTGATATCCGGCACAGTAAGACCCAGGCCGGCGTGCGTAAAGTACCCATCAGTAAGCGGATACTCCCCTTCCTGGCCGCGCGGAAGCGGCAGCAGGTCATCTGTTCGGTTGATACCTATGACGCTTTTCGGCGCCGATGGAACCGGACGATGAAGCGGATGACGATGCGCCACACTCCACATGAATGCCGGCATACACTGGCTTCACTGCTTGACTCCGCCGGAGTCAATGACACTGTCATAAAAATGATACTCGGTCACGCCCGGAGAGGCGTCACAAAAGCCGTCTATACGCATAAAACCTTGCGTGAGCTGCGTAAAGCCGTCGATAATTTGTGAGTAATACGGTACTAAGCGATATAACAGATGCTTTATAAACCGCTTAGTATTAGGCTTCGTGGCGTGTCTGGCTTGTGCTTAACAGGTGCATTTTGTGGCGCAAAAATTGCGTCATGTAGGCGTTAAACGTCTCTTTTAATACCTGTCGATGAGTTACCTGACCGCGCTATGGTTTCTTTAACCGGGAATAATGAGCTTACTTTACCCAGTGTACCTTGGAATACAGTTAAGACAACAACATGGGGCGGTACATCTTTGTACGATTACGTCCATAATGGATACGATATTAAATCCAATGTGGCTCATAACACACTACAACCGTCTAAAGTCGTGTACATCTGGATTCGTACAGCGTAACTGTCGAGGAGTTGGCAAAGCATGAACATGAAGAACAAGTACAAGCCGAAAATAATCATACGTACCCCATATCAGGTAAAAACCAGTCAAGCGGGATTATCAATATTGTCTTACCGTCATTTGTTGGTTTTCTTAGTAAATCTGGCGTAGTAAACACTAAACCAACTGGTAGGAACTCGCCCCATAACAACCTACAACTGAGCCGGGCTACGTATATCTGGTGTCGTACTGCGTAACTGTCGAGGAGTTGGCGGCTCATACACATCAAAATGGTGCAGGCTGGGGTGACTATACCGTAAAAGGATGCAGTGACTGGACTGATACACATCATGGTAGAACTGATGCTAATAGGCCTGCATACTTATGGGGCATCGACAGTTAGGCAGTCCGGCACCAGACGTAGACCGCTTTACACGGTTGGAGGTTGTTATGAGGTCGGTTACCGCCAGTGTAAGTTACGTTATTATCAATTAGACGCCAATGTTTGGTCCAGTGAGTAGCTAGATACCACGCATCGCATTGTATATCCGTATCCTCAGCCAGTGTATCGTCCAGTCTGCTGTCGTGCTTATGGCTTGCCAACTCCTCGACAGTCATGCGGTACGCAACCACGCAAAGACGGCTTTGCTCGGTTGCATGTTGTTGTGAGGTTTGTCACCACCAAATGGCGCTATCACTTGGCTTAGGTGGCGAACACCGTACATATCGTGTGTTTTGTTAGTTTTGATGACCTCCCTTTGGGGCTCAGTTTTGTTGTCATCATTTTGTGTTTGAAAGCACAATTCAAGTTTAACCACTGCCAATTCATCGACAGTGAGTTGGTGCATCCGCTCCCCGTAGGTCTGCCCCGCCACAAACTCGAAGCTGCCGAATTTGTCGGTGCCTTTGCCCTGTGAAATAAGGGTCAGCCCGGGGTCCAGCATCTTCCACGTGCCGCCGAAGAGCGTCCCCGGGTCGGTTGCTTTATCGCTGATATAGTAGCTCCCGACGGGGTGCGCGGCCAGGATGGCGTCTTTCTTTGCCTGGGTGACGGTGTCGGTGATGAGCGTCTTCAGGGCCGCGATGTCGATAGCGTTTCCTTTGGTATCTTCGGCAGCCCGGACACCTGTACCGGATGTCTGGGCATCGTGAAGCGCTTCCAAATTATTGTTGACGTAGTCCAAGATGCCGGTATTATCGGCATTGACCAAGGGGGACGTACGTCCGTAGGTCCCCGCCTGGATGATGTTATTACTGGCGTCCCGGAGCTCCGGGACCTGATAAACCTGTTTCTTCACTTACTTCGCCTCCGTTTCCGTGGTGGTGCTGGTCGTCTCCGTGGCAGCGGTATCGGTTTTTGTAGTATCAGCTGTGGTAGTCGTGTCCTCCGTATCGGCCGTTGCCGTATCAGTTGTGGCTCTGTCGTCTGTGCTAGCCGTTGTCGTCGTGGGGTCACTTGTCGTGACGGAGCCAGTGACGGGATCTACGTTCGTCGAGGCGGTGGCGTTTTTCTTCGTGACCGTCATGACGACTGCGTCCCCGTAGTCAAAATCCGTATCGATATCGGCATTTAAATTAATCATATTACCGACGTCATCGATAAGCGTATACGTCGTACGGGATGCAACTCCCTGCGGATAGGTAACCTTGCCATTTACTTTAAATTCTTTTTTCATGATGCTTTCCTCCTATTTTTTATAATCCTTCAATATCCGCTACAACTACGGGGACGTTCGGATCTAAATCCAACTCAAAACTGTATTCTGATGGGAAACGTAAATATCCCTTAATTCCATCCCAATCTTTGTGCCAATTCCCATGATAAAACACAGCTATTTTATTAGAGTAGTGATATGTTCCCGCAGTTGTTACTACCCCTAATATTTTTAAATATTTTAAGTTGCTATTATATACTACCTCTCCTTTTTGGTTATATACGATAATACCAACGGTGCCATCAGCTTTGTTAGCGTAATCAAAGTAGTATATATTGATACTATTTTTCTCTTCTATTCCGCTTGCTACCTCTAGCACTTGTCCTACTAAATTGCCATCTCCATTTCCCACCCTCACACGACATTGATCCGGTCTGCATATCTTAACGTTTGGAGACGACGCTGTAATGGCCGCTACACCAATTCTTGAATCTATTTCTATGAAGTTATATCTATTTATTATTTCATTCCCGTTTTGTTTTTTCACAAATGACAGATTCTTATAATTATCATTTATCGTGACGATGTCATTTTCGTTTCTTATTTCAATGTAGTTGCTCATCCCATGCACCCGTAAATAAATGTTATTGGCATTTTATCCCAGCTAACTGTTGATTGTTTATAATAGTCCCACATGCGTTCAAAGTGGAATCCGGTTCGCGTAACATTAGATATAAAAATGAAACCGCAAATGTAGACATTAAATTCGCCTTCGCTATCTCTTTTGTAAGCTTTTTCATTTCCCTTAAGAAATACAACAGGTTTCCCTGTATCATAATCTGGAATGGTAAAAGTTATATCTCCCGTACGTCCTGTAACTGTGATTTCTCCATAAATTCTTAGCGTAGATGCATTTACATTTGTATACTGCCTGCCAGATTCATCATACGTTACAATTTGCCCTTGAGACATTACCACACCCCCATTTTTACGCGCAATACATTGTTATTGTCATATACCTCAATCAGATTATCCTTTATTTCAACACGCGCCCCGCTGGTCTTCGTTCGCAACGTCCCGATAGTAGCAGTGATGGCCGACAAGCTGTTGACGTTGATTTTATCCGCCGTGACAGCATTGCTCTGAATCATGTTGTTCGTGATGATGTTGTTGCCAATTTTTGTTGTACCGTCGATGTTAATGAGGCTGCCTTTGATATAAAATCCGGTGTGGTCCTGCTGCAAGTAAGACGTCATGTCGCCTTGTGTGATTTTCGTCGCGATGGCATTGCTCATCTGAGCGATAGCCGAGTAAGACTTGGCCTTTGTCGAATCATTGAGATTGGAAACCACGGTAGTCACGGCATCCGACGTCTGCGTGATTTTAGACGTTAGCGACGAGTTGACCTTGTCCTGAGCGGTCTTGTTGCTCTGCACTGTCGACGACAACATGCTGGCGTCCTGCTTGATTTGGCTAATCTGCGTATCGACCGATGCGTTGACCTTGTCCTGAGCGGTCTTTTGCGTGGCAAAAGTAGATGTTAACCCATCGGTCGTTGTTTTAAGATCTGAGATAGACTTATAGCTGCTATCTCCCGGCGCTTTGTTGAGCTCAGTGATGACCGCAGATAAGTCATTAGCTGCCGACGCCGCGGCGGCCTGGATTTGCTGCGGAAGAGTCGTCTGCGTATCCTGTACAGCCTTATCAATGACTTGGTCTACTTTCTGCCGGGTTACGGCCTGGTCAGCCAACAGCGACGAGTCTACCAGGGCTTTTACCACACATCGAGTTGTGGGGGACTGCGGCCCAACGCCGAAAAGGTCGTAAAATGCGACCGTCACATCATAGATACCCGCGTCACAAGTGTAAGCCAGCTGATTATTGACCGATGAGATGACCGCGGAGTTGATGTAGTATCTCACTCCGATACAATCAGTCGGGACGGACTGGGCTACTATACTGAGGCCGCCTAATTTAGGCGTCACGACCGGGGCGTCCGGTTTTACCGGGACGGGTTTGTTGTACGTAATAATAGCAGGAGCACTATATTTACCAACTGCTGATTTAACATAGACATATAGTTTACCCGTTCGAATACTTAGCGATACAGTGCATGATGTATCTGTTGTCCGAGCCAACATCGCGTCTGTTTCACGGCCAGGGTATTGGTCTGTGCGGATTTCATAAAAAGCTACGTCTGTATTTGTTACTTCATTCCAAGACACAACAGCTGCAACGCCAAAAGTTATTAATACGTTCCCAGGAGTGTTAGGGATTTCTGTTCTCATCGCCACCAGAATATCGACGGAAGGCGCTGTATCCGGCGATGTCGAAACGCCCCATTCATCTTTGGTGCAGACGCAGATTCGATAGGTATCCCCTACGACAGCTTGCGGTATGACAACCTGGTTCTTGCCACTACCACCAAAAATCCATTCTCCATCGAAGCCCGCTTTATCGGCGGCAGTACCTTCTTTGATGGTGACATTCTGGGCCTGCTGATGGTCTGTTTTATACCACACTTCGCCGCTCAGGTAGCTTTGCAGTTCTGGCGGCGTCCAAGTGGCTACCAGGTCATACCGTGCAACGCCATCGGGCATCTGGCGATAGCGGTTGTAAGCCCGCAGGTCAGATACTGGCGGGATGTAGTACGCCATGATGGTGTACTCATAAGCCTTCACATCGGCCAGACTCTGGTTGCCTGAGCCAAAAATATTATAGGAGGCGAATTTGAGCCAGATTTTCTTGCCGACGTCTTCCTTTCGGAACGGGACATGCAGTAGTGTTGCATCTAACCGGGCAAAGGGCACGCCGGCAGCATGAGCGACGGCCGATGTATTATACTGCCCTCGGATGCATCCAGTTAGCTGCCAATGACCATTGGTAAGCAGGTTGGCTGTTTGATATGACAAACACTCTCCATCGAGCCAGCAAAGCGTGTTTCCCCGCTGGGCATCCTGTTCAGATCCAGACAACAGCGTCCCGTTGACGGCGACTTCAATAGTCGTTGCGTCTTTGGCCACAGCGGCCGCTAAGTTCCCTATCCGTGCTGTATTGGTAATTTGGCCAGCCAAGCGGTAATGCTCATTGTCATCGCTGACGAAGACATCACAGCCGCCCCACATATCTGCCGTACCTTTAGCACCGATCCAGAGTTCCAGGCCATTTTGTGTAAGGTCTGCCGGCGGCTGTAAGATGACAGGCTTTGCGGTATCAGGTGCCGGTTGATTGTAATTGATATACGGGCGGTCCGTTTCGTGGACATCATATGTTGCTTCGCTGTATTCCCCATCAGGGCGTGAAATAGCCGTGAAGGTCAGCAGGCCGTCCGTTCCTTCAGTAACGCTGTCAATAAGTACGACTTGCTTGTTCAGGCCACAATTCACGTCCGTCAAAGTGACCAGGTCGCCAACTTCGAGCCGGCAGAAAGACCAGTCCAACTTGAACGTGTATTTGTTCCGGCTGTATTTGCCATTCCTGGCCAAAGATTCTGCCAGTTTTACAGCCCGTTCTTTCGTGTAGAAATAATGAGCCTGCGTCGTACTGGCTTGACGAAGACCATAATCAACGATGTCATCTGTAACGGCATAGCTGACAGTTTCCTTTTCATACCCATTGGCACGGTTGATGAATTCTACGGGGAACTGATTATAGACTTCACTGCTGTCTTTACGCTGATAGGTTACCAGCGCCCCGCCAGACTGCGGGATAAAGTCGTCTGCTGTAAGGTTATACAAGATAGTCCGGTTCGGCGTCCAGGTGTCATAGGTCCGATCATCCAGAGGCACAATTTTAAAGGTATCATTCGACCAGAAGACATAAGCATTTGTCAAGGTCGCGATTTCATTGATGATGTCCCTGGCGCTCTTCGACTGCGTTTCATCGGGTGGAGTCGAAATGAGGAGGTCCGCAGCGGCACAATATTTTCGGTAGTTATCGAGGCCGATAATTTCTACATTGCTTAGCCCGACTTTATCCAATACATAGCGGATATAATCGGCAGGATTGACATCAACGCCGTCACCTGTATCCAACAGTTTACCAGCTACTTCGAAATTATAGTTCGGCATACTGCCGCTATCACCCAGGTCGATGACACCGGCCATATAAGCTAATCCGGGGTACGGCAGGGCCTTGTCTGGATGCTTGCCAGTGACATAGGCCCAGGGTTTCTGGTCCTGCGACCCTTTCCACAGCGTCATCTGGATATTAGAATCTGGATAATTGTAAATCTCTTTACCAACCCAAACTCGTTTGACCCCGTTAATAGGTCCTTCACAAAGGCCCATAAGAACCGCTACCGTATAGGTGTAAGAAACTGTAACCGTCTTACTGTGGCCACCTTTGCCGCTGCGCTGTGTTTCCCGGTGTTCATGAGCCGTAAAATCGTCATAGTAAATGACATTGCCGCTGACGCGGGTCGTCCCTAAAATTTCCGGAACCGGCGCGCCGTATTCGGCCGTACTGACTGTAAAGTCTGCGATTTTATTGCCTCGAATCGTCGTTGTATGCCCGCGAAAAATACCCATTATTTCACCCCCTTGAACCGATAAATACCGCGAAGCCGGCTTCTGCCATGGGCGTCCAGGAACATGACGTCATTCAGATCTGACAATATAACGCCCTGGTCAATGACAGCATGGATAATCTGATTATTGCCGATATAAATGCCACCATGAGACACACATCGGCCAAACTGATACATCAAAAAATCACCGATGGCCATACCCGCCCCGGTGATAGGTACACAATACTTTTTCACATAAGATAAAAACCATTCTTCACTATGGTGCAGATGCCACTCGTTCGAGTATGGAGCAATTTCAATGGCTCCCTTCTCAATCAGACCGGCATCTTCCAGGGCTCCAATCAGCAACATCCCACAATCAACACCGATGCCTTTAACCCGCGCCTGATTGACGTGAGGCGTTCCCAGCCAGGTCATGGCCGCTGCTGCGATTTTTTCGCCATCTGTCATATGAGCACTTCCTTTCTGGGTACGAAGGGCGCGATAAGGCAGGTATCATCCGTATTTTTGCTGGAGATGACCTGGCTTTTGTCGTTCGCCGAATAGGTTCCCTGCGGGTAATACTTCCGGATAGGGAACTGCATATTAAGCCCTTGTGTTTTGGCCTTGACGCTCAACTGCAGTTTAATACCGCCGGCGCTTTTGACTTCGGCCGTTCCACCAAAAAGAGAGATGCAGCCAACAATGGTTTTATCCCGGAAGAAACAACGACGAAGCTGTAGCTTTGCCCGGTCCAGGATGCCATCATGAGCCGCCTGCAGTACGGGGACACTGCCAATCAAGTCCTTCGTATCAGCATTGATTGTAATAGTCATCGTGTCGACGACAACACTGCTGTTCAGCTTGATTTGGTCCCGCTTGATGAGCAGGGCATTGTGCTTATAAACATGGCCATCGTAAGGAATGTCCATGTCCGTATCGGCGTAGTAGTATGTTGGGCCATTGAACAGGGTCAGTTCGTAGATGTCGCAGGACGTCATATTCTTTGCCGTATTCAGATATGTTTCCAAGTCTTTTGCTACGGTCTTCATGTCATCACCTCACCGTCACGAGCTTGAACGACTTCGTCTTGTTGATATTCTGGAAAACTTTTTCAATAGTCAGGCCGTCGTCTTTGAACATGACTTTCCACCAGTATGTATAGCTGGCCTTGACGATGGCCGTTGCGGCCGGTGCTGTCTGGAAGACAATGCAGCCGTTCACGATTGAATAAGTCGAGCTTTTCTGTAATTGGCCATCGACCCACACGGTAACGTTTTCAATGTATTCCACAGGCTCTACATAATCGCCCATGGCCATGATGGCCTGATAGGTCCCCGCCGTCACCATAGGAAGCTGACGATTCTTTTCCTGGTAGTCTTCCGGGTCTTTCCACAAGAAAGGTTCAAAGGCGCCCTTACAGAGCGCCACAAAACCCAACAGCTTACGATATTCGTCATCGGTCAAATAGACAAATTTCGTTTCAATGGTCCAATTCGGCAGCAGCAAGTTGGTCATCGTCCGGACCTTGCCGCTGCCGGATGTCTGCACTTCGGTGTTCCAGCTCATGGCTTTCGTACTGGACCAGCTGAGCTTATTCAGTTCAATCGGGAATTTCCGTAAAGCCATTAGAATACACCCGCTTCCGTTGCAAAATTACGGTCATTTTCAAACAGTGCCTGCCGGATGGTATCCAAGCCGCCGTTACGGAGGAAATCCGTAAAGGACGACGAGTCCAGCGTACTGACATTCATGGACACGTTATTGACCGACCTTTCATGATCAATCAATCCGAGCTGTTCAAACTTATCCCGGGATAGCGGTAAAACGGCTTCTTCGTAGTGCCCTTCACCAATCATGGCAATCGTATCGCCTTTGGTGATACCGCCAGAAGCCAGCTTCGGCCCATTCCAGGGAGCCGATGCCAAAGAGGATTGTTTATCGCTCCAGGTAGAACTGCCTTTAGACAAAGCCCCAAGGCCCGTAAAAGCCGATGTCATGGAGCTGCTAAGAGCAGCGGCTGTGCCGGCAGTCATAAGGCCCATAGCTACCCCCGCAGATGCCGGGTCGAGGACTAACTTGAAGAAAGCCGCCGGGCCTAAAGCCGCAGCCATGGAAGCCCCTTCAGCCGTCGTTTGTGCTACAGCGGCTGACGTCTGGGATTTTGCCATCGCACTGTTGACCAGCATTCCCGCCAACTGCTTGGCGTAAAACTCGACGATAACCTGAATCAGCGACTTCCCCAAACTTTGGAAGGCCTGTCCCAGCGTCTTCGTTCCCATGATGGTGTCCGTAATGGCCGAGCTAAGGCCGCTGAACGCCTTATCATACAAGTCGGCCACCATTTGCGCCGTTGTCGCATGAGCGGCCAAATACGTTTCCTGGTAGGTTTCCATCATGGCCTTCTGGGCCTCGTAGTCGTTAAGCCGGATAGCATTGGCATCACTCAAAACTGCCTGCAGCCGTTCTATAGATACCTGGTTCTTGGCCTCTTCAATATCGGCCTCGATGTCCTTGGCCTGCTGGAAGTAGGCTGTTTTCTGGTCGATGAATTCCTTGTACTTGGCCAGCTCTTCGTTATAGATTTCCTTGGCAAAGGATAAACGGCCATCAGCTGACACTTCATAGGCAATGTTTTCTTCGTCCAGGGCTTTCAGGAACAAATTTTTCTGCGATTGAGTCATCCCTGCGTAGTCGGCAGAGTACTGCTGCCATTTCGACTGGATGGATGTAATGGCCTTATCATAATCGGCTTCCATCTTGCTCAGTTCCTTATCGCTGGCTGTATCAGTCAGTGCCGGCGCATTGGTCTTTTTATCGGCCGCCATCGTGACAACCTTTTCTTTGATCTGCGCTTCTTTCTGAGCATCGGCTTCGACAGCTTTCAGATGTTCCTGGGCATACATAGCGTCCAGTTTTTCCTTATCTTTCTGATAGTTGGCGTTGAAGGTCTTGGACTCGTTCAGTTTTTCATATTCTTTTTGGAACTTGCGGTCTGTCAGCTCGACCTGCGTTGCCGTAGATTGCGCATAGCTGTCATCAATCTGCTGATGTGTCTGGAGTGCCTGGTCAGCCATCTTCTTGCGATAGTTAACCATACGCTGAGCAAAATCGTTGCTACCCGTTCCACCAGCCCCTTGAGCCTTGACCTGATTATAGTTAGATTGAATCTCGGCAGCATATTCTGCCTTATCGCTGCCGCCGTAATAGTCGGCAACGCCAGCCCATACATCGCCGCCATTGGCGTTGATTTTGTCCTGCAACATGGCCGCCCCAGCCAAGGCATTGGAATAGACGTTGCTTTGATAATCAGGATATAAGTCGCTAATCTTCACACGGCCGCCATTGCCATCGGCAACGTCCTGGTCTCCACTGAGAATCTGCATCATGCCGCCACCATTACCACCATCCATCGAAATGCCACTAACTGTATTGCCACCACTTTCTTTCATGGCTAAAGCTAACAGCAGCGCCGGATCTTGATTGTAGGCTGAAGCAGCGGCTTTGATAGCCTGTGTATAAACACTTTGGTCCCAGTTGAATTGAGGCTGACGCGCTTGATGTCCACCAGTATCTGAAAAACCAGCGTATTCGGCCATATTAATGTAACCATAAACATCAAAAGCCTGACGATGGTCTGTATTATAGTGCGTAGACACACCAGCACTACCACCAGCAGCATAATAACCAGTACCGTTTTCATCAATCATGATGACATGGCCGGTAGGGTCACCTTCACCGTCATTCGTGATGGCCACGTCACCAGGTTTGGGAGTATACCCAGAACTTGCCGGATGAAAAGCACCACCTGCATTTTGAGCCCAGTAATCTGCATTAGGACCTAAATCCCAAGCATTCGATACCCCGGCATTCGACCAGGCATTTTCAATGTATGTCGTGCAAACAACTTGGCCATCACCCGTGCCATATGGAAGTCCACTAAGCGCCTGAGCGTTATAAATGGCCCCAGCTCGCGGGTCGTAAGAGCCTGCACTTGCACTACTGCCAGACGCTCCGCTACTACCGCCAGTGCTTCCACCAGCGCCACCAGTATCAACACTTCCACCACCACCAAATTGCCCGAATGTAGGCATCGTGTAGTCCGTGTCATCGGATACATTTGGCGGATTGTCATGGATGGCCTGAGCAGCCTGACGCTTGGCTTTTTCTTCAGACGTCATGCCACTGCCGGCGTTACTCATAGCGTTATTTGTCTGGAAAATCTTCTGAATCAAGCTTTGCAGCCAGCCGATAGCGGTCTTCACGAAGCTGCGGATAGTTTCCAGCCCGCTCTTGGCCCAGTCCGGCAGAATTGAATTGGCCATATCCCCCAGGGCGTCGGCCACGCGACTCAGCGCCGATGAAACACCATCGTACAGCCAGTTAAACGCGGCAATGCCTGCCGTAATGGTATTGGTAATGACGGTCAAGAACAACGACAAGGCCGCAACGACGACGTTGATGACTGCGATGATAGCATAAACAGCTGCCGTAAATACCGTAGCCAGCAAGGTAATCAGAGGCGCGGCGGCAGAAACTAAATTGCTGATAGCCTGCCCCAATTCACCCCATAATTGTTTCAACGCAGTGCCGGCCATATTCACGGCTTCCATCGTCCCAGGCACGACATTCAGGAAGTCTGTCAAATTATGACCCGATGCGACAAAGGCGGCAATAGCGGCGCCAACAGCGGCAATGACCAGACCAAGCGGACCGAACGCCAATACCAGTCGGCCAATGCCAGAAATGACTTGTGGCAGTGACGTAATCGCTCCTTTGAGACTACTTGCGAAACTCAGCAGCCCTGTTCCCGCAGATACAGCCCCAGTCTTCATCAACGTAAAGCTGGTAGTTGCGGCCGCCATACCGGGAGGAATTGTAGCCAATGCGTTTTTTAACGTGTTGAGGCCTGTCAGAAAAGAACCGGCCAATGGAGCCGCGGCCAGTTTTGCATTGAGAGCAAATGATTGCAGTGCTGGAATCGTTGCTACTGTAAGGGTTGTCGCAAGACCAGCCGCGGCAACTTCCACTTCAGGGGGAATCATCTGTGACAAGGCTTCTCCGATGCCCTGATTTTTTACGAGGTTGGCAAACTGCTGCAAACTATCCCCCAACGAGGAAAAAAGATCCGGCAAATTCAAGGCGTCTGAAATCTGCTGCCCGACGGCAATAGCAGACTGACTGAGGCCGTCCATCATATTCGACCACGTGCCTGTAATCGTCTGCGCTTGCTGATCCATCATACCGCCAAACTTCTCTTCCATGCCGCCGACAAGGGCCTGTAACCCTGTTTGAGCGTCGACAGCTCCCTTGCTGACCATATCCATGGCCTGAGGGACAGACGTGCCGATTTTATCGGCCAGCATCTGCCAGGCAGGAATCCCGGCTTCTGTCAGCTGCAGCATTTCATCGCTCTGGACCTTCGATTTGGCTGCCATCTGTCCCAAAGCCAGAGTAATCCGGTCAATTCCTTCTTTCCCGAGCCCCACGCCGGCAGCGGCATCGCCGACGGCTCTTAACGTCGGGATGATTTGTTCGGCCGTAAAGCCAAAGGCCAGAAATTTCTGCGAAGCCGCAGCTACGTCATTGAATTCAAAAGGTGTTTTGGCCGCAAAATCCTGTAACTGCCCCAGCAGGTTCTTGGCCTGCTCTGCACTCCCCAGCATATTCGTCATAGCCGCCTGGACCTGCTGGAAGTTCCCGGCCGCCTGGACGGCTTTGACGCCTAATGCACCGAGGGAAGCGGCTACCCCCGCAATACTCATGACTGCGGCCTTCGATGCCGATAACGTTTCCTCTCCCAATGCAGATTTTAACTCGGCCTTCGTAGCCGACAATTCCCTGCGAAGCTCGGAGCTATTCGCCCCAATCTTGACCAAGATACTCGTCACTGTCGCCATCAAATCCCGCCTCCTCTCGTTGACTCTTGAATGATTCTAAAAATTCCTTGCGTTCGCGTTCCCGTTCGCCGCCTGTCTTTTCATGCAGGAACGGGCGGGCCAATTCTTTGGCCGGTATGGGATGTTTAGTGTGAACGCTTATCATGTTGCTGACGAACCAGGCCGTCGTAAATGCCTGGTCTTCCCGGCGTACCTGGTACCCGTCAATGAGCTTACTCAGCTCCATGGGAGATAACCGATAGAACTCCCATGGCTTGAGCCCTAATGGGCCATAAGCCTGCGATTCTGCCCATTCCAGCCATTCATAAAAAGACGGGGGCGGCTTATCGCTGGCCCCCTCCGCCTCTAATCTTTTTTTTCGTCAGCTACGTCCTGCCGGGCTTTCTCCGTCAGTTCTTCAGGAAAAGCGCCATAGTAAGCAGCCTTTCCGAGAATACCACTGCCAGCGATGGCCTTGACGGCCGGGATATAGAAATCTTCCTCCAGGCTCTTGCCCTGGTCAAGCAATTCCTGGATGCGTTCTGCATACCACAGTTCATTATGCTTCTTGTGATGAGCCAGGCCAATCATGAAGATCTTCGTAAGAACATTCAGATTCAATTCATTCCTGCTGACAATGGTACTGATACCTTCGCCGCAAGCTTGTTCCAACTGCATCAGACGAGCAATATTAAAGTACATATACTGCCCGTCGCCAAATAAATCAAAGGGAACTTTCTTCATGCTTCAATCCTCCTTACGCGCTAGGTGTCGTTAATTCAGACAACGGACCATTGCCAGACAACGTACCTTTAATCGTGGCAGCGTCGTCATATTTCGTCGACAGGCTGAAATCGGTAACAGCCGCCCAGCCGGTACGAAATTTCTTATCCGGATATTCAAACTTGACATGGACCAGCTGGCCATCATTGAAGGCATCTTCCAGGAACTGAGAGCCGGCATCGTTCAAAATGACGACAGATTCCAAGTCGATATTCCATTCACGAAGGCCGGCCAGCGAAGACTTCCAGCCACCAGACGTTTTATTGCTGGCGTCAATGGAATCAGCCTTACGCGTCAAATCACCACTACGCTGACCACCCAGCAAGGTCCAGGTCGGCGTAGCTTCCGTTTCGCCCGTATTCAGGTAAATCAGGTAATCCTTGCCGGCGGTAGCTACAGAGCCGGTATTTGTCGGTGTTGCATATTTACGTGCCATATAAGCACCCTCCTATTCTGTATACGTAACTGTGAACTGGAAAATAGCCAGGCCGATGTTCGTCATCCCTGCCGGCGTAGCAAATAAGATCTTATCGACGTTACTGCTTTCGGCCCAGCCATCAATTGTTTCATTTTCACGCAGCACTTCATCCACTTCCATGGCCAAGTCTTCAATATACTGCGCATCTGTCTCTTTCCCTTTCGGGTTCGGTGAGATGATTTCAATCGTGAAGACAGCCGAAGCCTGGCGCTTTCCCTTGCTGAACGGCTCGTAGGTAATCGAGTCACAGCAGATATACCCGGTCAGTTCCTTCGGATACGCCGGGCCAGATACAGCATTCAGCCATACCATATCAGGGAATTCATCTTTCAAAATCTCACAGATTTCATTGGCAATCTGACGGAATCGGTTCATCATGCACGGGACAAGCGGATTACCCCGACGCCCCCTTTCCCGCTGCCATCAATGCCGTCGATAGCAAAGTCAGCATAAGTCAGCCGGCTTTCCAGGTCCTTTGCCATCTGAACGTACATCTTATATTTCTGGAAATAAATATCTTCAGAACGGCTGCCATCAACCATAACCGTCGTATCCGAGCCAACCATATAGGCGGCACATTCCCGGCAGGCCACGGCTTTTCCCAACTGTTTGATAGCCAGGCGTGGCGGCAGTTGAATGTCAGCGTCAGACAGGCTGAAAGAAGCGGCTAAACGATGAAGGTAGTCATTGGCATAGTCGACGTCACAGTCTCTGCACGTTAGGATGTTGTCTGTAATATCTGCTAATGTAATGAATTCCATCATTTTACCTCCTCAAAAACCCGTCGGACAGCATTTTCAAATCGGCCGATGATTTGCCGTTTATTGGCGTTGGCTGCATTGAAGATGAAGGGATCTCGTTTGGTTCCCGGATGGTAAACCCGCTTTGCAAAAACGAATTTGCCGCCGGCAGTCCAGCGCAGGGCCAATTTCCGCTTCGGCGTAATAACATGCTTTGGCGTTCCTTGATGCAGGTAAATGGTAACCTTTCGGGTCGTGCCGACGGTACCTACCCAGGTATCCCTGCTGAACTGGACATTGGATTCAATAGACCGCTCAGCCTCGCCAGAACGCGTAACAAACTTATGCTTCTCACGGGCTGTCCGCTGAACATCCCGAACCGATGACAACATAGCCGAACGAAGCTGTTGCCGCGTCCCTCTGGAAATACGGTCCAGCCTGGAAATAGCTTCATCCAGGCCCTGGACCTCAATCTTCAATTCCATCGGCTTACGCGCCGGCAGTCGGGTTTGCCGTCATGCAGGCCAAGGCGTTCGGCTGTACGACCTGAGCCCCGTAAACAAACAACCCTTTGATAGCATCGCAGAAAGATTTTTCAGGACGGAAGGCTTCCGTCTTGGTTACCTGGGATGCAAAGGAAATAGCGTCCGTTGTGCCGGCCAAAATCTTGTACTTCGCATTGGCCGTATTCGGGACGTTGTTGGACTGGTAGATATTAAAACCAGCAGCCGTACCGATAAAACCATTGGACAGGACAGCGTCAGTCTTGGCCGTACCGGCAGCAACAAAGCGTTCGTCCTTAAGCATCAGGCCATAGAACCAGGACGGGACGACGACGAAGCGGCCGTCTGCCCGGACGTTCTTGTCATCTAATGCACATTTGAGGTCGACTAAAGCTTCATAAGCCTGTGCTGCCGTAGTCAATGCCAACGGGGTGGTATCCGTGCCAAGGTCTTTCGTGACGCCGGCTTTTTTGTAGAAGCTGGCGATATACTGATCCACAACATCGCGAACGCCATAAGAAGCACGCTGCATGGCGGCATCAATCAAGTTGACATTGGCCTGAGCGGCATCGACATCATCGACCTTGAAAGCAAAGTATTTCTGCTGGTCGATTTTGAGCTGGGTCGGCGTGCCATCGACGTCATCCAGTGTAATGTCTTCCGTCTTTTTGTAGTCCTTGATAGAAATATCACCAATCTGATTGATAATAACCGTGTCGCCGGCCTGGGAAATATCGCCTTCGTAATCACGGTTGCATAAGTTGCCGTAAATCAAGGCTTTATCGAGATGTGCCAGTAATCTGGCTTCCCAAATCGTAGGGATAAACGTAGTGATTGCCATTATTCTTTCACTCCTTTACTGATTTCCGCCCAGTGCTCATTGATTTCGGCCCTGGACATGTCTTTCAAATCATCCATCGTATACGTCTTGCCATCGGACCCGCTACCGCCTTTCGAACCACTGCCAGAGTGGCTGTCATTCTTCACGGCCCAAGGATTTGCACTGAGCCAGCCTTTTACGCCGTCTGCAATCGAAAGCTCCTTGTCCCCGTCTTTGTAGACAAGGCTGCCGTCATCTTTGGCACTAATGTTGCTAAGCAACACCTGTGCGAAGACGTCCGGCTTAACGGCCTTGCCATCTGTAAGGGCAGCCATGACTTGAGATTTCATGACGGACTGGATGCGCTTTGCCTTTTCTTCAGCAGCTTTCTTTTCACTGGCCGTATACTTATCAGTCAAATCTTTGACCTGTTTCTGCAGTGTTTCCATCTGCGCCCCCATTTTCTGAGGATCTCCGCCCAACTGCTGAAGGACAGACAAGGTCGTCGCTAAATTTTTGATAGAATCATCGACATTATCGCCATCACGCAAACCAAGGGCGTCCAGCACCTTGTTCCGAGAGATGCGATTATTGGCCGCTTCACTGCGTACTTTGCTGATCTCGGTCTGCAAGTCAGCCACCATAGAGCCGCCGTTTTCGATTTTTCCTAAAGCTTCAAAAATTTGCTGTAATGTGTAAGCCATTTTGTACCTCCTGGGTATAAAAAAAGAACCGTTCTTTTACGTCTGCGGTCCGCGTCTGGCGGCGAAAAGACAAAATATAAAATTGCAACAAAAAAGCGCCTACGTCAGGTAAGCGCTTTATACTGAATGCCAAATAATAGAATCGACATCCTCTTCTTTAACAAACGAATCGATATTGTTATCATCTTCTACGTGATAATCATACTTCCCATCGTTTCGACGGTAAACATCTAAAACAGTGACTTCTTGCCCACTCTTTAGCCTAATTACATCGAGTTCTTGTGCTTTCATAAAACCACCCATATCTAATCCTTCACATAGATACTTGTGAGCCTCGGGGCGCTTTCCCCATTATCAAATTGCCAACAAGTTCTAACCTTTGCAGATTTACCATTAGGCCCTACAAGAATCATATCTGCAAAATACTTGTTCCCATACGATGATTTTCCGTTGGGAACGGCTAAAACAATCGGCAAATGACGTCTTACATTTTCAATAAGCTCATTACCATTACTTAAATTATAGCCTAATGCTTTTTGAAAGGCAATTGCTTTGTACTTGCCTTTTGGATGGTCCGGGTTTAAAGCATATTTGAATATTTTCCCATCAGGAATTACCGCCTGCCCATAATTGGGTAATACATGAAATCGACTGATTCCAGTATCATCCGACCAATTACGCATATATTGGCGCCAGTCAGCCCGCCCTTTTTCCCAGGCACGGGCGCCGTCGATTCCCAGTAAATAACAGCGTTTCTGATGAGATTGCCGCTTGAGGTAGGCATCACCGCCATCCTTGATGTGATTGTGCTGCCGGCTCGTGTCGATTTCAGTCACGTAGACCAGCGACAGATGGCAGAGGCAGTGTGGATGGACCGGCAGTATAGGCGTCTTATCCTTTGGAAAGATACCCGGCCCCAGTCCCCAAAGGTTTGCCTGGGCATACATATCGCAGATGTCATAATGAGGATGACGACTGGACAGCGTCCACTTGTAAGCGGCGACATCATCGTCCGTATCGTAACGTGCATGGAAGCCATCAGCCCAGGCACGGGCCGCTTCTGTCCGGGCAATGCGTTCGGCCACGTAGCGGCTCTTTTCTTCCAGGGCCACATGAACGGCCCTGTCCAACGCCTTTTCGCTTCCATCGGACACGGCGTTCAATAACTCGCTGTACGCCGTTCTAAGGGCTTGATTCGGGGCGCCATGTTCTCCTATCAGCGCCACTTGTCGGCGGGCTCTGCGGACGAGCTGGAGCATCTGCGCCCTATCTGCGGCAGTCAGTTCCGACCGCCTGGCAAAATTCACAATATCCTGCAAATACTTCGGCATTTCCTGCTGCCTGACGACAGCCTGCCCGCTGCGGTATCCATCATACAGCTGCCGGGCCGCCTGCATGGCATGACGGTTCTGTTTCAACTGGTCCTTGATGGTGCTGACGACACGGGCGCGCATTTCTTTATTAGCGCCGTGGAGTTTCTTCGATAAGGTCATCCCTGACTCATCCCAGGCTTCTTCAAGTTGCGAAGGGAGCAAAGGAATTGTCTGCCCATAGCCTGCTTCACACGCCTCTTTGATAGCCTGTCTGACAGCATCCATAAAGACATCGCTAATTTTATAGGTCAGCCAGGCCTGTTCTACAATGGCCTTAACATCCCCGTCTTCATCTAAATTGTCGATGACGTAAAGGGCAACGGCATCAACGGCCCGTTGGAATACTCGGCTAAAACGCTTCAAGATTCCCGAAATAGGGCTTTTCATCAAGCATCACTCCCGTCAGGCTTCTCACCTGGCTTAGGGACCGGAGGCTCTTTCGGCGGTTCTTCGGGGGCTGTCGGCTCTGCATTCGTTTTATCGTCATCTGAGTTCTGCATCTGCTCAACGAGTTCATCGAAGCGCTCGTCAGGAATGTCCGGACAATAAGCCGCCATAACTTTCTTGAGCACTTCTTCCCGCAAGCCGTCTGTCAAATCCATATCCAGGACCATCTGCGCCTGAGTCAATTCATTGGCCACGTCGACAATACCAAAGTCATCGGGATACGTCACGGTGTACTCAATATCGCTGTTCAGCCACTTGGCCACGACTTCCATAACAGACTCTTCGGCTCTGGCACACTGCAGCGAGAAGTTGGCCAACTGCTGATTTGTCCGTTCAAACTCCCACTGCCGCGCGATGCCGCTATTGTTGTTCTGGGACGTATTGATGACAAAGGACAAGTTGGCCATGCGATACATTTCCTGGATGAGCGACGCAATCTGATTCTGCAAGACTGTCGCCGGATCAGACGGCGGGGCAATGAATGCCGGCGCATGACTGCAATCCGGGTTATACCCCAGCGCGTTGTTTGTCCCGACGACCAGGTCATTGACATCCAGAGACGGAATTGTCAGTAGCGGAAACGTCTGATTCCGCAAAATTTCACCCAGCCAGGAACAATGATTGTACAGAGCTTTGGCCGTCCTGGCAATTGGCAGTAGTTCCGGCACCGGGCGCATCGTCTTCTGCTCCAGCATCCGGGAAAATAGCGGCACGACCGGCACACAGCCAAGACCATGCTCGCCCGATGACTTCATGAGCTCATCGCCCCAGACTTCCCAGCGCTGGCGGTCATAATAAACATACCGATATTGAGGCGCTCCGTCCTTGATACTGGCGATTTCCTGGAATTGGATGTACAGCAGAGCACCCGTTTTGTCAACGCCATATTCCACTAAATCCTGCGGCCCCAGTACGTAAGCAAAGGGGAATTCCCGCTGCTGTAGCATTTCAGCCAGCGTCCGCGCCTGTAACTCTCGGACATTGTCAATCACGATGAACGACACCCCGTAGACCTTGGCCATAATAGCCGCCCGCTTCATGAACATATGGATGTCGGTACCACTGGTATCCACGTCTTTCAAGAATTCTTTGATGGTCGGGGCCGCCGGCCCGGAATAGTCACGCAACGGCTGCCTTTTAAAAATAGGATCTACCAGGGCGTTGACGATAGGGCTGAAATAATTCAAGTAGTATGCGTTTTTCTGGCGGAAGCGGTAATCATCATCTGCTTCCCGTTTGTGCTTGTTCAGGTACTGGCCCGTTTCAAAGCCGCCGGACCCATAATAAGCGTCTTTAAGCAGCGTGTAATCCATAAAAGCTCCCTCCTAAAAATTAACGCGCCGAGATACGATTTTATCCCGGTTCATGATTTCAGACAGCCCATAGCGTACCGCGTCGATACTATGATTATTGGCATCTGGGTAAGCGCTGATGAACTGACCGTCTTTGTTGCGGTCGTACTCGTAAGCGACAAATTCTTTGTACGTGTTCGGACAGCGTCGCTTGTCGATGTAAATGTGTGCGCGGTTCTGAAGCCAGCGCATCCCAAAGTCTATGCTGTCCGGTCCTTTGCGGGCGCCGGAAATACGAAGCCCATAATCGCTCATTTCAGCAATACTCTTCGGTTCAGCTGCATCGGCCAGGATACGTCCGCCATTAATGCGAACCTTGATGGCCTTAGCCGCCTGGCTGTTCGTCATCTTCTGCCGGTACAACTCATCGAAGATATACAGATCTTCCCGTTTCGCATCATAGTACATAGCGACATAGGCCAGCGGATCCACAGCAAAACCGAAGTCCAGGCCGTAATACAACTTGTCAAAATTTCCGACAAGTTCATCACTCATGGCCATGTCTTCAACGTTCTCAAAGACAGCGCCACCAGTGCCCGTGACTTCGCCTAAGTATTCGTGGCGGTACGCCGTTTCGTTACGTGCCTTGAGCTTCTCTGCGTCTTCAAAGAAGCGGTCCCCCAGCCATTCCCTGGGGACGCCCAGATACGTCGAATGATGGACCAGCCGGTCTGGATCATCAAAAAGTTTTTCTTCGTTTACCCAGTTATTTTGCGACTTCGGCGGGTTGAAAGAACAGAACTCCCAAAAGATGGGGCCGCCTCGCAGCAATGACTGGTTGAGGTTGCGGATTTCTTCCATACCGCTGAACTGGTCCAGCTCTTCAATCCAACAAATCCCGACATAACCGAACGGCAGTTTGATGGACTTGATTTTCTGTGGGTCGTCGACGCCGAAGAACAGTATCTTCTGGCCGGTCTTCTTGTACGTAATCTCATGAGGAGACGTCTTAAAGCGGAACTTGTCCGTCAACCCCAGGGCATCAATGCCCCACTGCATCTGGGGATAAACGCTGTTCTTGATAGTGTTGCCGACTTTCCGGAGCACAACAGCATGACACTCCGGATTCTTGATCATGAGCGGCGGTATCTCGATACTGATATCAGATGACTTCGTGGATCCGCGGCCGCCTTCCAGCCAGTAATAGGTGTGGCCATGCTGCTTTATATCCTGATGCAGGCCCCAGAAATGAGGCGCTATGATATTACTCAGTCTGATGGTCTTCATAGTCCGCTCCTATGTCATCAATGATCTGGACGTCGTTATCGTCATCCTGCCCAGCGTCCTTCAATTCCTGTTCCAGCTTGGCCAGCTTTAGCCGCTGCTCTTTCGCATCCATATCGGACGGATATCGCTTCAGCAGATTTTCCGCCGCCTTGATACGGTCGCGGACAGACGCCCGCGTTTCTACCAGACTGGCACGGCTGCATCCATCACCCGTGCCCTCAACGACAATCTGTACATCCTTGACTTCACCGCGCAGCGTCGCCGTCAGGAACTTCAGGACCTCGTCTGCCTTCGCGATACGCTTGTCTTCCAGCGCTTTGAGCCTGGCATCGATTGCGGCTTTAATCCTAGGTTTTCCTAGGTTTTCCAGTCCAATCGCCTCAGCTGTTTTAGGAGAATACCCAGCCCGCCGTGCTGATTCCGTGGCATTCCCGGTCTCGATATAATAATCAATAAATCGCTTCTGTTTCTCTGTCAGCTTCACTACATGTTCACCACCATCCTCTTTTCAGGCATGAAAAAAAGAACCTTGCCGGATGGGAGGCCACCTTCCAGCGCAGTTCTTCTTAACAGTGTGTGGGCCGAGAACACAGCATGACCGCCATCAGGCTGTATTCCTTCGGCCCCTCTTTTCACGATTTCATTATACCGCACTTTTTCGCCTTTTTCATTCGCGGGATATTTCCCAAATAAAAGTTATCCACAATCTATCCACAAACACCTAATCAATAAAAACAAATCGTGTTTGTATGGGCATGGCCCGCAGTCCGAAGTAACGGTTGGCCAGTTCCTGCAAGGCGTCTTTGCCGTGTTTGAAGCAGAACGACGTGCTGGCATTGACCATCTTGGCCGTCCATTCCCAACTTTTCGCGCCGTCGATGTAATAGATCTCTAAAATCTTCTGGTCCGTTTCATCCAATTCGTGGAAACATTTCGCCAGGCGGTCCATGCGTGTCTTGATGTCCTTGACGTTCTGCTGCAGTCGCTTCCGTTCGTCCTTGAGCTGTTCATGCCGAAGGTAGTCCGATTCTTGCGGACTCGTCCCGTCACTGCCGCCACAACCGCCGGCACCCGACAAAGCCGGCACTTTCGGGACCGGCTCTTCATCGAGTGTCCAGGTAATATCGTCGATACGCATTTCCATGTCTTTGATGTAGTCCGTAAAGGCGACATAGTTTAGCAGATAATTAGTAATAATCAGAACGTAATCATTATGACCTTGAACGATTGACATTGAACTACCTCCCTTTAAAAGCACGACGGAACGCCTCTTCGGCTTCGTCTTTACGATGAGCGGAGCAATCCCGCTCGTTCTTGCACTTGCGCACAAACTGCCCGAACTCGTCCGGGAACCAGTAGAAGTCCCCGTCGTCCAGAAGCCGTCCGCAGAATGCGCAACGGCTCCGGACTTCCTGGGACTCCGGCCGGCGAGTCCATGGCGTGTGTGACGGCTCTTTCTTTCGTCGTCTATTTTTGCGTCCCACGCCCTTACTCCTTCCGTCTATGTGTAATTTACCGCAAATAGAATCTAAATGCTATAGCGGCGAAACTAAAACGTTTTATTTACCGCCTTTATAGCGATACCCGCGGGCCACTTTTCGTTTTGCATGGCGGACCCGGCTTTTTACGGCATGATTCCGGCAGGAACGCTGCCAGCCCCTTACGCCATAGTAGCGCTTCGTCCCGCCGGGTACTGAATTCCACCAAAGATCGACTACCGAGATAAGACGTTTAGCAAGATACGGCTCTATTTTAATAGGCTTCAAACTAATTGAACCAAAATCAATTTTAATCTTCATGTCCATGACCTGCCTTTCGTTTAAATCGCAATACCGGCGGGCAATGCTTGCCCCACTGATGCCCATTCAAATCACGCTGGCCTTGTTTCGATTGCCAGGGGAATTGTCGCTTCTGCCGTTGCTTTTGGTAAAACTGCCGTTCTTCTTCCGTCATCTGCCGGCAGTGTACCGGCCCCGGTGCATACCAATTATCATCCATCGTAATCCCTCCTACTGTGAGCAATAAATAAGTGCTGCCGTGAAGGCAATCCAGAATACCACACAGTATATGGCAATCAGCCTCCACGTAATGACCTTCATCCGATTGATTTCAATCATCCTTTCCCTCCCAGCTTTCCCTGCTGCAGTTCACGCTGCGGGACGACATGGCCTTTCTGATCTTCTTCCCGCAACCGTTTCAGCAAAGGCAATAGTAAATTCACATAATCGTTCAGCGGCTCCTTCGTTTCGTTGTACTGATCGATATTTTTCCAGCCATGGCCACCGATGATGGGCCGGATGACATAGCCATAGTCGTCATCCTTGACCAGCTCACAGCCATTGGCACGCAGCGCACAAAGGATAGTTGCGAAATCGCTGTCCAGGAAAGCCGCCTGCAAAAGCAGCCAGGCCCATTGCCACCGGTCCGACGGGTGGTATTTCTCGAAGTCGTCGGGATATTCCTCGACGGGCCAGTTTTCCGGCTTCCTGGCATTTTCCACATGCTGGACGATGTTTTCCACCAGGCCCTTGATGTCAGGATCCCGTTGCAAGAGCTGGGCATGAGGGGTTTCCATGGCCTCCAGGACTTCACGGAACGCCGACCGGGCCCGGGCAATCATTTCATTCCGTCCCATAGGCTCCTCCTAATCGTCGTCCAGCGATTCAATCTGGACGTAGATGCCGGACTGAGGAGCGTAAAACTTTTGGATGCATTCCGAAGCGACCTGGGCGTCATCCCGCCAGAAGCCCAACGACGTCAGGACGTCCTTGAGCATCTTGACCAGGTTATCCGTGTCGGGCTTTGTCGCCTTCCAGGTTCCTTCCGGGTGCAGTTTCGTCGGCGGATACAGCCATTTCGTCGTCAAGGCTACGGGCCCCATGATAGGCTGTTCCGGCCGGAACTTCGTAAAGCTGGCCATGAACAGAGACCGTGTTTCCTTGACCGCCGGCGGCTCGTATGTATGGGGCTTGCCATCACGCCCGACGACGAGCTTCTTCATCTGATGCGTCGCCGACGGAATCCGCTGCATAGGTACGAAGAAATGAATCATGTCTTTATCTGTCATTTTTCCCTGCTCCTTTCCTTGCCTTCCAGTTTTTATAGGTGCACATTTCTGTACCATCGACTCCCAACAAGAAACATAAATAGTGTGACGACGTCCCACCATCGTAGCCGGTTCCGCGCAGAATCAGGAATGAGGCAACTTCTGCAAAAGTCGTATGAAGCTGGCAATGGTAACATAGAAAGTTATCCATAATCCGCTCGGCCTTTTTGACGTCGAAGCCATACGGCAAAATGCGATGGCCTGCCGAATCTAAATATTCAATTTCTTGATTCATCATTTTTTCTACTCCTTTCGTCGCCGCATGGTCCTGGTTCAGGACGACAAATAGGGAATAGGGACAAGGGGCACTTTCAGCCCCCTTGTTCCCCTATTTGTTGTCCAAGGACCCACACGGATTTATGCATGGACAGACATCCCTATATATATAACGGATGCCGTCCGTTTTGTCCGTATAAATATAATGGCATCGGTACAGTTGTCCGTATATTAATTTAATAATATTCAGCGCGGACAATTTCGGCATCTGTACGGATGCCGTCATTTTTTAGTCACAATTCCGTTTGCAAAGTCAAAAGCATCATCATCTTTTAAATATCTTCGGACGCTTCGCTCTGTTATATCCATATATTCGGCGAGGTCGCTGACCGTCACTTTTCCATTGATGAGGCAGGCATTATAAGCGCTTTCAAGTTGTGCCATTTTGGCTTCTTTCCGCTTCCGTTGCGTTTCCCGTCCCTTCTGCCGCGGGTCTTTGTCGCAGTCTGGCGTGAGCTTTTCCAGCTCGCCGCTGTCGTCAACGCGATGGATGGGATACTCGAACCACACGTTCAGGGGCTTGAAGGGCTCGAACTCTCGGAGCGTTCCTTCGATGCGCCAGGCCGTGCCAGGCAGGCCGACCTGGTCCGACGTGTTCAGCTGAATCATGTCCAACAGGGCGTCGGCATCGCGGGCGAATACACCGGAGCCGCTGGCCCGGTCCATGGACCGCTTGCTCCCCTGGGCGCCCTTGCTGTGATGATGGCAGTAAATGACAGCGCAGTTCAGCTCGGTGCAAACCTTATCGAACTGGTTACAGAAATGAGCCATCTGGTCAGCACTGTTTTCATCGCCTGTGATGATCTTATAAATCGGGTCGATGATAATGGCCGTGTAATTCTTCTTGGATGCCCGGCGGATGAGCTTCGGCGCCAGCTTGTCCATCGGGATGGATTTGCCGCGCAGTTCCCAAATGTCGATATTGGCAATGTTGTTGGCCGGCCACCCCAGGGCGTCATACACGTCTTTAAAGCGGTGCAGACAGCTCGGCCGGTCCAGTTCCAGGTTGACGTACAGGACGCGTCCCTGGGAACAGTACCAGTTGAGCCACTTCCGCCCTTCAGCGATGGCAATAGCCATCTCGATGAGAGCAAAGGATTTGCCAGCCTTGGATGGTCCTGCCAGCATCATCTTATGGCCTTTCCGCAGCACGCCCTCAATGAGCGACGGTGATAGTGGCGGCAGGTCGTTCCACACGTCCTTCAGGCTTTCCGGCTCCGGCAGGTCGTCGTTGACGGCCTCAATCCATTCGCGCCATTCCACGAAGTTTTCCTTGCCCAGGTTGGTATCGATGAGATACTGCTTTTTGCCATTCCGGAGGACGCCAGGCATCCGAGACAGCCGGGACGGGTTCCGATTCTGCGTATCGATGGCCAGCCCGTTCTTGCGGCAGATGGCATAGAGATAGTCGACACGCTTCCGATATTCTTCATAGTTGCCGGCGTCAATGTGGACGATGGCATGAACGCTTTTCCCGCCGCTATAGACCAGGCAGGCAACTGGCAGTTCCAGCTGCCGGATGATTTCGTTCTGCTTTTCCAGCTCCATCGAGTCGGACTCGACCAGGGCGAAGCGGAAGTCCGTCACGTTTTCGTTACGGACGCCTTTGCCATCCAGTGGATTGAACCGGATCCAGGCGCCGACCTTGGGGTTGTAGTCCCCCAGGACGGCTCCCAGGTCCCCGTCACAGACTGTCAGCTCTTCGATGAGTTCCCCTGCAGTACGGCCATAGTTCCCTTTATTCGGCAGGAACTTCCCGTCTTTTTCCCAGGAGCTCGTTACATAGCCGACATAGTCGGTACTATCAAACAGCGTTGACAAGTATTTGATGAGGTCTTTGACAGGGTCCCAGTTATCGCCCGGGGCTTCCAGTTCCCGCCCTTCGACCCAGTTCTTGTCGACGACGACCTGGTCATCCCGTTCGGGAATCAGGTCATCCCAGTCATAAGCGATGTCGGGGCCGGCTGATGAGGTCCAGCCGCCCCGCTTCGCCATGTCGACAATCGTAGCGCCGGTGACTAAAGACGTAGCGTTATTGTCAAAAGTGTCCCATTTCCGGACACATTCGCCGGAATGATACCGGCCAGCGTCGCGAAGGCTCCAGGTATCCCAGTCAGCGACGCTGTAGCCTTCGAGTTTTAACGCCATGCCTACATTTACCCACTCCTGATAGGTGCAGAACGACGGGTCAATATAGTCCAGGAGGGGTATGAGATTGATGTTTTCCAATATGCCCGCCCTCCTTTATTCTGGCTGGTACGTCGCCGGGATGATACCGGCCGGCATCCGCCAGCCAGTGGCTGCAATACGTCCGATGAGCTTAGACGCCGCTGCAAAGGACCAGGTACCGACATGCCGGAAGCCGCGGGCCTCCAACAGCCGGATTTGCCGAGCCGTTGCAAGCCCCAGTTCCTTGCGCTTGATGAGCCGGTCCAGCAACAGCTTGGCCTTGCCGGCATTTTCGATTTCATCGGGGAAGATACCGAACTTTTCCAGGGCTTTAAGCTGCTTGTCCGATGCCGGCATCATTTCCCAGCCAAATGACGGCACGTAATCTGCCAGGTCTTGCGCCTGGATGGACATTTCAAACTGCAGTGGATCTACCAGTTTCCGCTTGCGCTTCTTCATGGCTGCCAGTTTTTCTGCCAGGGCGGCTTCGCGGTCGGCAACGACGTCTTCTGCCGCTTCTTTTTCCAGGACTTCCAGGTCTGTTGGCTCGCCAGACTCGTTGAGCTTTTCCGTCATCTTCTTGGCCACGTCTTTCGTTTCGGCGATGAGGCAGGCCGGGCGGCATAGCTCGTGCTTTTCTGTATTCCAGAGGAAGTCGAGGAGCAGCACTTCTTTCTTGCCTGGAAAGAGCCGCGTGCCGCGCCCGACCATCTGGCTGTACAGGCTGCGGCTCTTCGTGGCCCGCAGGACGATGACGCAGTCTACAGATGGGCAGTCCCAGCCTTCCGTCAGCAGCATGGAGTTGCAGAGGACGTTGTATTTGCCGGCATCAAAATCGGCCAGGACCTGCGCCCGGTCTTCGCTGTTGCCATTGACTTCGGCGGCCCGGAAGCCGGCTTCATTCAGGATGTCACAGAACTTCTGGCTTGTCGCGACGAGCGGCAGGAAGACGACGGTCTTGCGGTCCTTACAGTAATTTTGCATTTCCCTGGCAATCTGGTCGAGATACGGGTCCAGTGCCGTCCCCAGCTCACCGGCCTTATAGTCGCCGGCCGAAAAACCGACACCGGAAATATCGATCTGTAGTGGAATCGTTTGAGCCACGATACGGCAGAGGTAGCCTTCTTTGATGGCCTGAACTAAGCTGTATTCGTAGGCCAGGCTATCGTAGTAACTCCCCAGATTGCGCATGTCGGCCCTGTCCGGCGTGGCCGTGACGCCTAAGACCTTGGCATCGCCGAAGTACTGTAAGACACGCTGATAGCTGTCTGAGACGCTGTGATGGGCTTCGTCGATGATGATTGTGTCGAAGTAGTCCGCCGCGAATTGATGCAGCCGCTTTTCCCGTGTCAGTGTCTGAACACTGCCGACGACGATGCGCCGCCAGGACCTGATGCAGGTCTGCTCTGCCTTTTCCACGGCACTTTTCAGCCCTGTTGCTTTCTCAATCTTATCGCTGGCCTGTTCCAGGAGCTCGCCGCGATGGGCCATGATAAGGACCCGTTCGCCGACCCGGACCCGGTCCTCAGCGATTTTGGCGAAAACAATGGTTTTGCCGGTCCCTGTGGGAAGGACCAGGAGTGTTTTGGTATGGCCGCTGTCCCATTCATGCAGGACGGCCTGTTCGGCCTCCTGCTGATAGGGACGCAGCGTGACGCTGCTGCTCATTTAGAACGCCCCCTGTGTGTAGGCGGGACGCTGCGCCGGCTGACTCTGCGGCTGTGAAGCCTTGGGAGCTGCCGTCTTGTCGTAGAAGCGTTTCACGTCGTTGTAATCTTTCCCGTTGTACTTGCGGATGCTGACCTGCATACGGCCTGTCGCTCCGATAAGCTGATTCCAGGCAATCCGGAAGTGGCCATCACCACGCTGCATCATGCCGACAGCGCAGGCGAAGTTAGTCAGCTGCCATTCGCTTTTCGAGTGCAGGAAGAGATTCTGGCGGATGCGCCCTTTCGTGCCGTCTGGCGTCTGCACTTCATATATCAGCTTGGCCATCGGGCAGGCCGGCATTTTGTCGCTGCCATCGAAGTGGGCCCGCTCGAAATCAACGATTGTAAAATCATAATCACCGGGAGGGACGATTTGAAAGGAGTCCTCCACTTCGGTAAATTCATCATCCCAACTGAATGCGCGTTCTTCTGTCATTGTCATTACCTCCTATTAAAACGGAACTTTCTTTAACTGATTGATGACCTGCAGCATCTGCGGAAAAGCCGCCACCAGGCATCCCATGACGAAGTCTTCCGGGTAGTCTGCAATCGGCATGTCTGCCGGGAAATAGCCCTTGTATGCTACGGCCTGCTGAATGTCCTGGGCCGTAACATTGTTGGCTGTCATGAGGTCCGCCAGGGCTTGAGGAATGGCTTCGGGCGCCTGGGCGTCGGGCTGTTTTTCTTCTGCCTGGACAGGCGGCTGCGGCGATTCTTTTGACGGAGCCGGTGCTTCCGGAATCGGATCTGGTTCAGCAGGTGCCGGCTGCGGCGGCGCTGTATTCATGACCGGGATACAGTACGCGATTTCCTGATAGTCAAAAGGCAGTTCTTCGGCCAGACCGTGCCGGTTCTTGGCATCCCAGCACGGATTGTGCGCCGTATACATGACCCGCTTGCCGCCGCTGACTTTCTTCTTGTTGTCCTTCGTCGTGATGACGATTTCTTTGTAATTCACGAAGAGAACCATATCCGCCCATTCTTTGGCCAGGGCGGCACACTGGTTGCCGGCTTTTTGTCCCAGTTTCAGCTCATACCGGTCATAGGCCCCTGTTTCTTCGGGCAGCTCAAACTTGCGGATAATGCTGTGGGCTGTTAGGACAACATTCATGCCGGCGTCAATGAGATCTGACAGGCTGTCTAAGAGCCGACCAAATTCTTCTTTGACGTAGGTGTAGCCCTTGCCATACCCAAAATCTTCAATGCCGACCTTCCCATTGGACTGGCAGATAGCTTCTTCGCAGAGCCGTTCGGCCCAGTCCGCTGTATCAATGACCAGGGTATGGTAGCCCATCGTATCCCCTTTGAGGTCTTTGATATACTGCTTGAGCATCTGCCAGGACGTCGGCCGGGGCAGGCGGTCCACTTCAAGGTGCGATGTGCTGCCTTCTGTATCGATGAACAGGGGCCTGGGGAACTGTGCGGCAAACGTTGACTTGCCGATACCTTCCGGGCCGTAGATGACGACTTTCTGAGGCTTTATGATTTTCCCTGAGATGATCTTCATGATTTACTCCTTTCTAAAACGTGCCAGGCGTCCACTTCGGCGTTTCTGCTTTCGGCGCCAGCTGCGGAGTTTCCTGGGAGCGTTCTTCTTTGATATACCCATCTTCGATGATGATACTGCAGGTGTCATCGGTCCCGACGCGGGTAGCGATGACCTGGAGGCCTTCCCCTTCCAGCCATTTGCCGAAGGCGGCCAGGGTTTCCGGGTCCATCTGCTCTAACTTGTCCATGAGGACGAAGCCGCAGTCCGGGTTGAGCTTGCGTACGATGGCCGTAGCGACCTGCAGTTGTTCTGCGCCGCTCATGCAGTCCCACTTCTGTCCGTTATACGTCAGCTCGCCATCCTGGACCGACAGCCCTGGCAGGGGCATGTCTGCCGAATCCAGCAGTTTCATCCGCTGTTCTTTCACGGATTCAATCTGCTGGGTCAGGTCGCCGTACTGCCCGGCCAACTCATCAGCTTCGGCCTGGACCCGGTTCTTTTCGGCATTCGCCCGGACCTTGGTATTGATGGCGTCAATATTGGCGATGTCCTGTTCCAGTTCGGCCGTGCTTTTATCCTTCCAGTTCGCTGAAGCCGTTTCAGCGCTGTTGATGTCAGCCGTAACGGCGGTACGTTCATTGATGAGCGCTTTCTTCTTGGCTGCCAGTTCATTCATTTTTTCATCGATTTCATCCAGTTCCACGTCGATACAGGTCTGCTGATCCTTTAAACTTTCCAGCATGTCCCGCTTGCGCTGGTTGTCGGCATTCTTGGCCAGGATGGCCTGCTGTCGCTTGATGAGTTCAGATGCGCTGACCGGTTCCGCCGGCGCATCGGGATACCAGGCCAGTTCTTCCGCGTGCTTCTTCTTGCGGTCGGCAATCCGGCCGACTTCCAGGCGCTGATTGTATAACGATTTTTCCTGGCGATCTAAAACGGCCAGCTGGTCACCGACGCCGATGATCTGCAACAGTGTTTCGGCCTTTTCATCATTCCGGGCATCCATGAATTTCGGTAGGTTCAGGGCCAGCTTTTCGATGAAGCTGTCTAAGAGCTGCTGGCCGGCTTTCTGCCCTGACGGGTCGATGACATGAAGGGCCGAAGACTTACCCTTGCGTTCCACTACCAGGCCGTTGCTGAGTTCGATGTGGATAGACGGCGGAGCGGCACTGCCAATGCGCTGGGATTCGGACGGCTTGAGTTTGTTGCCGCCCAGTGCCCAGGCAATGGCATCCAATACAGAAGTCTTGCCCTGGCCATTCCGGCCGCCGATGACGGTCAACCCGTTTTCCGTCGGCGTCAGCGTAACGGCCTTGACGCGCTTCACATTTTCAATTTCTAACTGTCTGATTTTTACTGACATATATCTCATCCTTTCTATGGTATAATCACACTCATAAGGAGGTGATCCTAATGAGCGTGGAAGAAATAACAAAGGAAATCGTAGTAGCAATGATTCAAAAAGGATACTTTGACCAATGTACTGACAATCATAATCAAACAACTCGAACAGATGAACGAATTCAGTTAATATCTAAAGCGTTTAGGGAAATATGCTCGACCGTTAAAGATGCGCGGTAATTAGCACCACATTTTCTCTGATCTCCCTGATGGTATCAGGGTTTATTGTAGTTACAGAACTATGCATTGCATCCTGTATTAAAAACAATGTCAGTTCTTCAAATGCATGGATAATTTTTTCTTTATTCTGATTTTGCAGTTCCATAAGTTACCTCCATCTGGTATAATAAATTTGAGTATTTTGGTATGTGGCTGTTGTCGGCGGTTGCCGGCAGCAGCCATTTTTTTAGTATCTGATGACTAGGCGCTGCCCTGGCTTTAACGTCGGGTTCGGCCCCAGGTCGTTGTTGATTTGGATCTGGTAAATTGTTTCGCGAATATCTTGGCCAGTCTTATCAGCGATAGGTCCGGCAATCTGCCAGAGAGTTTCGCCTTCGTCAACAACATGGACAATGGCCGTATCAGCGGCGACCGTTTCGGCCTGAGACCAGGGCGTCGTGCTACCGAGATACAGCCCGAACCCGAAGGCAGCCACAATGGCCATCGCGCTCCGGATCATCCGGAAGCGCGGTTTACGCTTTGGCCTGGTCAACCCATGTTCGTAAATCTTCATGGTCTTCATTCGAATTTCTCCTTTCTTCGTATTCAAATTGACTCATATTCGCCGACAGCTGGCTGATGAAGGTCCGGCACCGCTCCAGTTCCTGCTGGGTCCGTGCCAGCTCATCCTTGAGCCGTCTCCATTCAAATGGGCTGTGCGTCCAATCAGATGAGTCCATGCCTTCGAGCTCAAGGATATTTTTCATGCTGTACTTGACCCCAGGGAGCTTGAGCCGTTTCAGTAGGCCATCCTGCTCCATTTTGGTGATGGCAGAACGGCTCAAATCCCAACGATCCATAAGTTCGTTTATCGAGATAACCGGTTTCATATGGTTCCCTCCTTCCTGCTCCCATCTGGTATAATGGCCATGAAGGGAGGTGATAACTATGCGTATTAATATAGATTTGCTAAGGAACATTCTTTTAGATGTTGCTGATTGTCCAGCGTCAACAGTTGCTAATAGCCATTGTTTTACCTATCCGCAAACATCTCAAGCTGAAATCAATTACCATATTTACCTTTTAGTTAATCAAGGGTATTTAAGTGGTATCGATGCAAGTTCAAAAACAGACCCATACTATTATTTGAACATCGGGTTGACGTTAACAGGCCAATCCTTTTTAGACTCCGTATCTGATGATACTGTTTGGAAGAAAACAAAATCTTATATGAAAGAACACGCTATTGAACTTTCATTTAAGGCAATATCATTTGTTGCAACTCATATTTCTACTACTTAATTTTTCGATTTCCCCGGCAATCGACTGGTCTAATATATCTATCAATTGCCGGGTATTTTTTCGGTCCCAATGCGGGACGATTTTCATCTGATCGATGAGGTAATTTTCCATTGTTATCAGCGTCTGCAATCGCATGAGTTGAAAACGCTGGCTATCCGGTTGTTCTGGTTTTATCATTTCACCCACCCCGCCGTTAATGTTGCGCCGGCCTGCTGTTCGGCTTCATCAATCCATTCCTGGACTTTATCAGTCGCGTCGGATGTCCCATCAGAAGAATACACAAGGACGTCGATACAGGCTGCCCGATACCCTTTTGCCCGCGCTGCCATTTCTTTAGCGTCGTCTTTTTCAAACGCCGATTCTGGGAAGGTTAATTCCGGATTCTTTGCTGATTCTTGAGCATAGATGGCTGCTCTCCAGGCCGCTTTAAAGTTCGCTTCCAGCGTTGCTCTTTCGTTCTTCGTCATGGTAAAATCCTCCTATTAATTACAACGATGCGCCGAGTTTTTCTTCTACTTCATCGGCCCAGCCGCGGACAATGTCTGTTGCCTTGCTTTGCTTCATAGACGCTTCCAATGCGTCCCCAACAGCGTACATATAGCCACAGGCAATGTTGGCAAATTCCTTTGCGCCTTCTTTAGTCCAGCCGTTTTTGCCTTCCTTTGCCCACTGTTGTACACAAATGGCTTGGCCCCAGCGTTGCTGGAACCGGGATTTCAACAATTCCTTTTCCTTGTTCGTCATGCTGCTCGTCTCCTTAAATGTACATTTTGTACATTTTTATGGTAAAAAAATAGTGTCAACGGTTTCCCCTAAAGCCTTGGAAATTCGTAGAGCCAATTTAAAGGACGGGGTTCGTTGATTGGCTTCAATGAACGCTATATAGCGCTGTGATACCCCAGTTTTATATGCCAGTTCCGTCTGGCTCAATCCTTTTTTCTGCCGATATTCTTTAATTCTGTTCCCCATTATATCACCTCCCTCGTCTTCTTATGTACAAATTGTACAGTACATTTTGTAGATTGTCAAGTACTATTTTGCTATAATATGAACATACAGTACAGAAACAATATAAGGCGGTGATTGTATGAACGGAAAACGATTAAAAAAGCTACGTGAAGAAAAAAGATTGACACAAAAAGATTTGGCTGAAAAGCTTTCGTTGACTCCGAAAGCCATTTCCTTTTATGAACTAGGCTCTCGTGAGCCATCAGGAGATGCTTTAATACGTATGGCACATATACTGGGAACGACTACAGATTATTTATTAGGCAATTCGACTACAAAAGAAGCAGATCAGAAAGTAGGTCGCGGCGTCCGCATCCCGGTGCTGGGTCGTGTCGTGGCCGGCATCCCCATAGAGGCCGTGGAGGAGATATTAGACTACGAAGAAATCACCCCGGAGCTCGCTGCAACAGGCGAATTTTTTGCACTGCAAGTCAAGGGTGATTCTATGTTACCAAAACTAGAGGAAGGTGATGTGGTTATTGTAAAAAAGCAGGCAGATGTGGAAACAGGCGATATTGCAATTGTCCTGGTCAATGGAGATGAAGCTACTATTAAACAGGTAAAAAAGGTCACCGGCGGCATCATGCTTTACGGCTTTAATCCGGACGTATATGAACCTCATTTCTATTCTAACCAGCAAATAGAAGAGCTTCCTGTCCGGATCTTAGGCAAGGTTATTGAAAGCCGAAGGTCGTGGTAAAATGAAAAAAATCTTGATTTTCTTATTTATACTTTTTACTTTTACTTCTTCTGGTTTCGCCGCCAATTGGTATTGGTTAGGGGCTACTCCAGACGGGACACAGTGGTATGTTGATAATAGCGATGTAATCAAAACAGATATGTCTGCTAAAGTTTGGACTAAAATCATGAGAAGTAATGGTAAGTTTTCTGTCACTAGAGTTTATGTGGATCGTAGGAATAAAATGTTAGCTATAATTTCAAACACAAATTATAGCGCTAATGGAGTTGTTCTTTATCAACATATGCCTACATATTTAAAATTTGAACCCATTATTCCTGACTCAATGGGGGATATTTTATATCATGCTATTTGGCCATATTGAAAGGAGAAATAATCATGAAGTTACAATTAAAAAAGATATGGTTAATTTTTAGTATCTTTTTCCTTCTATCTTCTATTTGTGTATATGCAACGGATATTGCTCAATGGTCTTATGTAACAACAGATAAATCAGGGAACAAGATGTACATCGAGCCTAATAATATAAATGTTATTTTAACAGGGACTAAGGATTCTTATGAGCTTGTAGCAAATGTTGCCGTAGTACAACCTAATGGAATAGGAAGCATTTATAAGGATCTTATTTATCATGATAGTAGATATGGCAATATTATTTCTCATCATGCCATCTGGTCTTTTAAAAAATATCCACCGACTTCTATTAATGATTTTTTGACCAAATCTCCTGTAATTTTGAGTGGGAAAAATCGGGTTTGGTATAGTGCTAATGGGACAGATCCATGGTATACTGCTGAGTTTAATTTTGTTACCAAAAAAGCAAAAGAATTGCATATCAAGTATTAGTTATAATAAAGAAAAGTCCCGGCACCGTGCTGGAACACGATACCGGGAAATGCCGAAGGGGCTGGAACACCTACGGCGCTGTAAATCTACACACGACTACGAGGCTGATTTACGCTATCAGTATATCACATCAGCCTCCCTTTACGCAAAGGAGGTTATTTTTATGACCGATTTAACCTATCATTTTTCGTACCGCGAAAAAGACCGCGGCTGGCAGGTCATCTTGTCGTATAAAGACCAGGCAGGGCGCTGGAAGCAGAAGTCACGCCAGGGCCTGGCTACCAAGAAGGCTGCCAAAACGGCCGGTGAAAAGCTGTTATCTGACGTGTTGGATGCGATGAAGAGTCAGCCCATCGCGTCGGAGCTCGTCGACATTTCCCTGGCCGAATTTGCCGAATACGTTTTCCGCAGCCGCAACCTGACGTATAACTCCGTCCTGGCCTATCGCTACGCCCTGAAGAATTACGGCCCGAAGCTTCTGACCATGCCAGTCCGTAAGATTACCTATCTGGACATCCAGCAGGCGATGAGCAACTGGCAGTGTGCCGACGCCAGCTACCAGCTCTATATAACCTGCCTCAAGATGGTCCTGTCCTACGCTGTCGAGCCCTACCATCTCCGGCAGGATAACCCGGCCATCCACTTGAAGCCCAGGAAGCTGAACCGCCGGCATAAAATCCGGGCGCTGACGCAGGACGAATTTGACCAGCTCATGGAAAGCATGAAGGGCCGCCCGATAAAGTACTACGCCATTTGTGCCATTGCCGGGTACACGGGGATGCGCTTGGGCGAAATTATGGGGCTTACCTGGAGGGACGTAGATCTAAAAGAGCGCCAAATTAGTGTTACCAAGCAATATGGCCGTATTGGTCACAGGAAGCGTGGAATCATGAATATCAAAAACAAGGCCGCCGGACATCGCGTCATCCCAATTCCGGCCAAGCTGCAACAAATCCTGCTGGAGTATCGCCATGTAGAGCCTCGGCAAATAAACGGTCAGCTGTTTCCACACAAATTGCTGCATAAATCACTCGATGGGTATATCAAGAAAATCGTCCCGGATGCATCCATTCACAGCCTGCGTCACACTTATGCAACGATGCTGCTGGCTAATGGCACCGACATCAAGACCGTGGCTGCGCTTCTCGGTGACACGGTCACCACTGTTTTGAATGTCTACGTGGATTACACAGACGACATGAGACGGAAAGCCGCGCAGTCGATTGAAAAAATTTTTGCGTAGAAATTTTTGACGAATTTTTGCCGTTTTAAACCAAAATGGCTCAACCATGCGGTATAATAGGCCAAATACATTCAATATCACATTATACCGTGATTAGCGCCTATTTTGCAACTGTTTCACACAGATTTAGGAAAATAGCTGGTTTTGGCATTTATAGTATAAAACGGTTCACTTATTTTCACGTAGTTTCATTTCTTTTTTTTAACGATTTTTTGACGGCAGGCCGATGTGATAAAAAAAGCGCCTGATCACTCAGACGCTGAAAATATGAACTTGTTTAGGCGGGGCCGTACTTCCCGGCTGCTATTCGTCGATGGGATAAACATAGCCATCGTGACTCCGGTGTTTATGATATAGTAAAAATACCTTCCGTCACCTTCGCAGAGGAGGCAATACCCCTACGCACAAGGCTAATGGCCGTATTTTTTTGACGGCAAGCTAATGTTATATAAAGAAGCGGCGTCCGCTTATAATAGAGCGAATGCCGCTTTTGCTTATTTTTCTGGCTCTGGCCCAAAAAGGCGTTCCATTCCGGCATGCGTTACAAGCCAAGTCCCAGCTGATTTTCTGGCTTCTGTAGCGGTAAATCTAGGTGGAGCTTTTTTATATCCCGTGCAGGCTTGTCTAACAGTAATAGGGGCCAATCCCCAACGTTCGGCCGCTTCTTTCGCGGTCATAATATCATCTAATGTGCTCATTATATCACCTCTTTTTCATTACTATGTAAATCAGAACTACTGTGATAACGACAGAAGCCGCTATCGACAAGGCATCTTGTGAAAAATAAACTCGAATCCAGCTTAATACGGCTAAAATTGCAATAAGTAATTGCATTTTTTTATTCATTGTGTCTTTTCTCTCCTTCTAAGCTATATGTATGAACAAGATAACCATATCATAGTGACGAATTCCCACATGGAACCCCTTATATTTTCTTAAAAAACGATGCCATCCAAAATTTCATCAGGGATTTGTTCGACAGGTTCATTTCTTTGTATGGCACGCCGAAGTCTTCTGGTAGCATCTTCGAAGTTAATACATTCTGGCCGCAACGGGTCATCATATATCGTATGACTCAATGATTTTTTACCAAATTTCTCTAGATAAGCTTTCTGCGCCGCAAAAAAATCATCAACACCTGGATAAATATCATTGAGTTTAGTTGTTTTCATATTATGCCACCCCTTTATTAAATTATATCATGAAACAGAGTGAATAGGATATAAACCGATATTTCCATGATACAAGAAATTCAAATACGGCTACAGACTCAAGCTGACGACATCGCCATTTTCGTATCCATCGTAAAATCCTGTTATTATACCCGAATGGGTTGTGGTCAAATATCTCTGGCGGGCTTCCCACGGGAAGCCCCTACAATTCGGCCAATGGCCGTGTATTTTTTGCGGCAGACTACCAGCGTTATTCCCCATCGCCTATATGCGATACCATAGAAGCTGTCCCGTTTAAGGGCGGCCCGATACGCGCTGAGGACTCCCCGAAGCGTCGTTGTTAGTTTGAGGCTGTTGCGGCGTAGCCGCATCTGAGTCCGAGGAAAGGGCCGTGGCTCATAGTTCTTGAAAGCTCACCATCATACACGAAGGGGCTGCGGTCGAATATCTCTGACGGACTTCCCACGGGAAGCCCCTACAATTCGGCCACAGGCCGTGTATTTTTACAGATTGCGAACTGCGCTTATTTTATGAAGAGGATAGTCATTCTTTGGTGGTCATGCTATAATAGGTTATCATGAGTAAAGGAGTCGAAATTTATGATGATAAAAAAACTTGTCACTTTTGAAGACCTTGGTTTCGTTCAATGGGGCGTCCTGAACGAAACGGAAGACGGCGTGTACGGTGCCATTGCTTTGGAAGAAGCTTTTTTCACGCCCCTCCCGGAAACGATGCTGGAATTCATCCGTCAGGGCAATGACGGCCTGCTGGCTTTGGCTGATGCGCTGGAACAGAATGAAAAGGCCGGCGCCGTCAAGGCAAAGCCGCTGGATACGGTACGCATCATGGCGCCGATTCCCCATATGGAACGGAATATTTTCTGCATCGGCAAGAATTATACGGAACACATTGCCGAATTCGATAAGACGGCTATGCCCAAACCGCCGAAATACCCAGTCATCTTCACTAAGGCTACGTCGTCGGTCATCGGCCCGGATGACCTCATCGACCCTCATCCGAACGTCACGTCCCAAGTCGACTATGAAGGCGAGCTAGCCGTCATCATCGGCAAGGAAGGTTCGGACATCACCGTCGGTGAAGCCATGGATCACGTCTACGGCTTCACTATCCTCAACGACGTTACGGCACGGGATCTGCAGGCCAATCACGTCCAGTGGTTCCACGGCAAGAGCCTGGATACGTTCTGCCCCATCGGCCCGTACATTCTCCTGCGCGATGCCGCTCCCGACACCTTCGACATCGTCACCAAGGTCAACAACGAAGTCCGCCAGGATGGTTCGACAGGTGAATTCATCTTCACCATCCCCGAATTGATCCACACCATCTCTCAGGGCACGACCCTCTTCCCGGGCGACATCATCGCTACCGGCACGCCCAGCGGCGTCGGCGTCGGCTTCAACCCGCCCCGCTTCCTCCACTCCGGCGATACCGTAGAAATCACCATCCCCGCCATCGGGACACTGAAAAATAAAGTGAAATAAGAAAGGTTAAAAAAAGGAGCTGTCGCATCGCGACAGCTCCTTTCAAGTTATTAGTGGCTAGTTGTTAGTTGTTAGCGGATGGGTTTAAATTTAAAGCTTTTCTCTGCAAACTACAAACTACGAATGGCTGCTTTCTTTCTGCAAGAGGCTGTGTTTGCGTCCGTAGACCATGTAGATGATGAGGCCCAGGATAGTCCAGCCCGTGAACAGCATCAGCGTATGCGACGACAGTTCGGAGAAGATGAAGGCACAGCAGATGAAGCCCAACGGCGCGATGACGTGTACAGCCGGGCAGCGGAATCCGCGCGGATGGTCCGGATAGAGCCGGCGCAAGACGAGGATGCCGACGCAAGAGCAGAGGAAGGCGAAAATGGTACCGGCGCTGCACGTTTCAGCGACGATGTGGATCGGCGTGAAACCGGTGATGCAGGCAACGATGACGCCGATGACAATCTGGATGATATACGGCGTATGGAACTTCGGATGGACCTTGTAGAGGCTCATCGGCATGAGGCCATCACGGCTCATCGAGTAGAGAGCCCGGCTCTGAGCGAAGAGCATGCCCAAGACGACCGTCGACAGGCCGCAGATAGCGCCGGTGCCGACGATGGCCGAACCGAGATGGAGGCCGATGTATTCCAGGACAAAGGATGCCGGTGCTGCCGTATCGAGCATGGGATACGGGACGACGCCGGTCATGGCCGCGCAGACGGCGATGTACAGGACCGTACAGATGGCCAGGGCTGAAATGATGCCGATAGGCATGTCGTGCTTCGGATTCTTCGTTTCTTCTGCCGCCGTCGACAAGGCATCGAAGCCCAGGTAGGCGAAGAAGAGGACGGCCGTCCCGGCAAAGACGCCGTGGATGCCATAGGGCAGGAACGGCTGCCAGTTCATCGGTTCGATATGCGGTGCCGCCAGGAAGAGGAAGAGGAAAATCGTCCCGATCTTGACGTACACCAGGATACGGTTGACGTGCGCGCTTTCGCGGACGCCGACGACGAGCAGTGCCGTCGCCAGCGCGACGATGAGGACAGCCGGCAGGTTGATGATGCCACCGTCGGCCGGCACCGCGGTCAAAGCTTTCGGCAGGTCGATGCCGCAGGAATGAAGGATGCCGACGAAGTAGGCTGACCAGCCGCCAGCTACGGCGCTGGCACCGACAGAGTATTCCAGGATGAGGCTCCAGCCGACCCACCAGCCAAAGATTTCACCGAGCGATGCATAAGCATAGGTGTATGAGCTGCCGGATACGGGCAGGAACGAAGCCAGTTCTGAATAAGCCAGGCAGACAAAGGCGCAGGTAATGGCAGCAAAGACGAAGGATAACATCAGGCCGGGACCGGCGTATTTCGCCGCGCCGATACCGGTGAGGACGAAAATCCCCGTTCCGATGATGATACCCAGGCCCATGAGGGTAATGTCAAAGGCACCGAGGGCCTTATTCAACTTCTTTTCCTGCGTATGGGCCAGCAAGTCATCAAAGGATTTGCGGCGTAAAATATTCATAAACGTGCCCCCAATCCTTACTGACTAGATTTGTTTGAAGAAACAGCGGCCTTCCAAATGAAGCCGATGATGAATCCAACGATGGTGAAGCTGATCCAGCCCATGCCCAGCGTATGGAGCGGTACCATGGTATTGAAGATATTGTCGATAGGCCCTAAGGAAATCTTAGCCGTCTGAAGTCCCGTAACCAAGGCCGGAATCAAGGTCAGGCCAATGGTCCAGGCATAGACACACTGCCGTCCATCAAAGAGGTTGTTGAGGAAGGTCAGGATGATGATGGCGACGACGAGCGGATAAATGAACATCAGGACCGGAATAGCGGCAACGATGATGGTCTTCAGGCCGAACATGGCGACGAAGAAGGAAATGACCGTAAAGATAGTGACCCATTTCTTATAGCCGATATTGCCGACGAGTTCATTGAAATACGTAGCGCACGACGTAATCAGGCCGATAGACGTCGATAAGCAGGCCAGGAGTACGATGACAGCCAGGATGATGGCCCCGACGTTGCCGAAAAGGATCATGGCACTCTTGGAGAGGACCGGTGCCCCCGTTTCCTGGATACCAAAAGCAGCGACGCTGTCGGCACCGATCTTGGCGATGAAGATGTAGACGAAAGCCAGGCAGCTTACGGCAATAAGGCCGGCTTTAAAGACTTCCTTGGTAATGGCAGCCGGTTCCGTAGCACCGTCTTCCATGACGAATTCGATGACCAGGATGGCGAATACCAGCGATGCGATGGCATCCATCGTGTTATAGCCATCGAGGATACCCTGTACGGCAGCGATGCTGGCCGTTGCATAAGCAGCGGTCGGTTCCTGCGGCGAGCCGAGGGGCGTAATGAAAGATTTCGCGATGAGCAGCAGGATGGTCAGCAGCAGGGCCGGCGTCAGGATCTTGCCGATGCGGTCGACCAGTTTCTGCGGCGATACGGACAACCAGAAGGAAATGACGAAGAAGAGGACCAAAAAGCCCGTCATGATCATGTCACTGCCACCGCTTTGCAAGAAGGGGCGGACGGCGATTTCATAAGAGACGCTGCCCGTACGGGGAATGGCGAAGAACGGCCCGATAGTCAGATAACAGATGACCGTGAAAAAGAGGCCATATGCCGGATGGACGCGGCTTGCCAGTTCCTGCAGGTTCTTACAGCCCGAATAGCCCATGGCCAGGACCCCGGCCAGCGGAAGGCCGACGCCGGTGACGACAAAGCCCAGGACAGCCCACCAGACATTCGAACCGGCAGCCTGCCCCATGGCAGCCGGGAAGATCAGGTTCCCTGCACCAAAGAACAATGCAAATAACATCAAGCCAATAGCAATCGTTCTGTTTCCTTTATTTTCTCCCATATGACACTCCTCCTATCTTTTTAAATTTTAGATTTTTCAAGAAATCATAAGGACAGAAAATATAATAAATTAAATAATTTAATTTGTGAGTTTATTCTATCATAAAAAAAGAAAAAAATCATGAACTTTTGGCAAGTTTAATCGAATTCTAATGCTTCTCTAATCTTTCTTTAATATTTTAGTGAAAATCAGAACTTGCTTAAATTTTCCCGCATTTTTTCTACGAATCTTTCATTTTCAAAACGAGGCCGCACGGCATTGCGCCCGTACGCCGCCGTCAAGCCCGGGTAATTGGCACAATCGCGGATCAAAATCCCATCAGCCCGCAAGGCGTCTGCCAGATCTGCCGTCCGCTCCCCTTCCCCGGTGAGGTGCCAGAAGATGAAATTGACACTGGGCCGATAGACGCGAAGGCCCGGCAAGGCCGTCATCTGTTCATAGAGCCAGTCTTTTTCCTGCTGCACCAGCTGGCGCGAAGCCTGCTGATAGGCTCGGTCCCGGAGCCCGGCGACGCCGGCATACTGAGCCAGGACATTGACATTCCAGCCGTCTTTATGGCCCTCCATGAGGGCGCGCCGCAACGGCGACGTGACGCCAAACCCCAGGCGCAGGCCCGGCAGGGCGTAGAATTTCGTCAGCGACCGGATGACGAACAGGTTATCCCTTTCCCCAGCCTGTCCCAGGACCGAATAAGCTTCGTCGGAGGGAAGGAAATCGAGGAATGATTCATCGACGAGGATATCCGTCCCCTTGCGGGCGCCGACTTCAGCCAGAGCCAGGACTTCATCGGCCGTCGCCAACGTCCCGGTGGGGTTATTGGGATTACCGAGGAGGATGCAATCGGCCTGGCCACAGGCCTGGCGCAGTGTTTCCCAAGGAAAGGCAAAGCCATCGTCTTCTTTTAGGTACTCATAACAGACAACGGCCCCGACAGCCCGTGCCGCCCGTTCGTATTCACTGAACGAAGGGACGGGCAGCAGGACCCGCTGAGGCCGGAAGGTATGCATATAGAGATAAAAAAGTTCGGCTGCACCATTGCCCAGCAGGATGGTCCCGGCCGGTATGCCATAAGCCTCTTCTAAGGCCTGGCGCAGCGCCGTCCCAGCCGGATCCGGATAATGGACGACATCACCGAGATGGGCCGACAGGACCTGGCGGATGCTCTCCGGCAGGCCGAGGGGATTGATATTGGCGCTGAAATCCAGCCATGAGCCGCCACCTGGTGCGGGCTGGTAGATATTGCCGCCATGTTCAAATCGTTTTATCATGGAATCACCTGTTTTCTATGGAAATACCGCCGCCGCGCAAATGGACTGTTTCTGTATAGGTCCACTGCGGGAATTGCCGGATCAGAGAGGCAATAGCCTCTTCCCTGTCCGCCTGATTGGAAGCCTGACAGAAGATGACACCGGCTATGGTCCCGCTGTGAGCCACATTGACACCGGCAACCGCGGGATGACGCCGGGCAGCCCGGATAAAGGCCGGAAAGTCTGGTTTCGGCAGCCAGGGCTGATTGGCCAGGGCACTGAGAGTCGCCGCCTGGCCGATCTGGCGGTCCGTCAGCGACGACGACAGGAGCTGCCAGCCTAAGAAGAGCGCTGCTGCATCCGGCCGAATCCGGTCGGGCCGGGCCTGATGAAAGGCAACGGTATCGACGGTCCCGCCGGCATCGAAGATGGCAATGGCCAGAGGCGGCACATGCTGAAAAACATGGAGTAGTTCTCCCGTTTGCGGCTGTATCACGGCCAAGCCCTGACAAAAAACGCCGTCTGTCGGCTCGATGGAAGCCGCCAGACGGCCAAGGTCTCCTTCAGAAAGATGCACATGGTTCACAACTGCCACGGCCGCCAGGACGGCGCAGATATCGGCGGAACTGGAAGCCATCCCCTTGCCGGCAGGCAGTTCTGATGTCAGGAAAAAATCATAAGGAAAGCGCCCGCACCGGCACCAAGCCCGTCCCAACGCCAAGGCACGGCGGGCTTTGGCTCCACCGCCGACGAGCCGTCCCATCCCGGGGCGGACGACGACGGTGCTGTAACGGTCGATAGGACACGTAACCAGGAAAGGCTCATCCTGCCAGATTCCCTGCATCACTTCCCCGCACGAACCGGGGACGCGGACGGTCAGCTCCATAAGCCGTAAAACCCGAGATGAAGGAGCGCCGTGATGACGCCGGCTGCCAGGGATACACCGTACATGAGATACGTGGCCTTGCGGATATACTGCGGTTCCAGTTCATGATCGGCATCGCCCATATATTCGCGGAATGTATCCTTGCCGAAATAGCGGTTATGCCCGCCCAGGCGGATGCCCAAAGCTCCGGCTACGGTCGCTTCGGCATAGCCGCCGTTAGGGCTGGGATGCTTGGAAGCATCGCGGCGCATGATGCGCCAGGCCCCCTTGGCATCATAGCCCAGACAGGCCGCCGCAGCGATGAACAACAAGGCACAGATCCGGGCCGGGATGTAGTTGAGGACGTCGTCGACGCGGGCTGCGACGCGGCCGAAATAGATGTATTTATCGTTCTTATAGCCAATCATGGAGTCGAGGGTATTGGCCGCCCGATAGACGACAGCCAGGGGCAGGCCGCCGATGGCAAAGAAAAACAGCGGCGACACGATACCGTCGACGGTATTTTCAGCAATCGTTTCTACCGTAGCCCGCGTCACTTCCGGACTGTCGAGATGATCCGTATCGCGGCCGACAATCTTGCCGACCTTCAGCTGGGCAATGCGCAGATGATGGTGGACGAGGTAGCGATAGACTTCCCGACCGGCCTTGGCCAGGCTGCGGGGACAGATCATGAAGGATAAAAGGATGCCCTGGATGATATAACTCCAATGTTCATTAGGCAAGAATTCCAAGGCCAGGACCAGGACCAGGGTGACGTTGTAGACAAACAACAAGGTAATGACGACCGTCAGCCCGCCTAAGATAAAATGTTCCCATTTCGTCGATTTCTCATTATAAAACAGCCGCTCGAGCAAGCTGATCCAGCGTCCGATAAGGGCGACGGGATGCAGTTTCGTATGGGGATCGCCGATGATGAAATCTACGATAAAAGCGGTGAGTACAGTAATCATTGTATTCCTTCTTCCATAATCTGCCGCAGGCGTTTCATGTCCAGAGACTCCCGGACAATCCGGGCCAGGCGGTCGTATTTCTCTTCTTTTTCCTGCCGATAGTGCAGCGTCACCGGCAGTGGCTGCCAACCCTTGCGGATCCGCAGGGCGTTGAGGAACTGGCGGCGGAATCCGTCATTATCAAAAATGCCGTGGATATAAGTTCCCCAGGCCAGACCATCCTTCCTGGCAGCACCGGCCAGGCTCTCACAGGGCTCTCCGGAACGGCTGGTGACGACGAAAGGATACGTATCGCTGCCATCCCGTTCGGTCCGGCCCATGTGGATCTCATAGCCGGTCAGATTGGGGACAGACAAAAGATGGCCTAAGAAAGGCAGGTTCCGGCAATCGGCACTAATTTGAGAGGTCAGTTTCCGGGAAACGAACGTCGTCGTCACGCCCAGGAGATGCAGCCCTTCGACACGGCCCAAATCAGATTCCGTCTTTTCCGGGTCACAGATGGCATCACCCATCATCTGATAGCCGCCACAAATACCGATGACAGCCTTTCCTTGGCCGATGAAAGACTGTAAAGCCCGGCCCCATCCCTGTTCCAGGAGAAAACACAGATCTTCTGTCGTATTCTTGCTGCCCGGCAGGATGACGGCATCGGCCCCGGCCAGGTCGCGGGGATGGCGGGCATAGTACAAGGCGACGTCGTCTTCCCGGGCCAGGCTGTCGAAATCGGTAAAGTTAGAAATCTTAGGTACCTGGACGACGGCAATGGATACCTTATCGCCATCCGGGCGCTGTTCCCTGTCATCGAGGGATACGGAATCTTCTTCATCGATGCCCAAGTCATCGACATAGGGCACGACGCCCAGGACGGGTTTGCCTGTCTTTTTTTCTAAAAAGTCGATGGCCGGCGTGAACAGCGATACGTCGCCGCGGAATTTATTGATGACCAGGCCTTTGACCAGGTCCCGTTCGTCCGGGTCGAGCAGTTCCAGCGTACCGACTAAGGCAGCCAGCGAACCGCCGCGGTCGATATCAGCTACTAAGAGTACCGGCGCGCCGAGGTATTTGGCAACGCGCATGTTGACGATATCGTGGTCTTTCAGGTTGATTTCTGCCGGACTGCCCGCCCCTTCGATGACCAGCGTATCGTAAGCCTTATCCAGTTCTCCCAGGGCCCGTTTGACGGCGTCGAAGGCCTGGAGCGCATAGCCTTTATGATACTCCCGGGCCGACATATTACCTACAGGCCGGCCATCGATAATGACCTGCGAGCAGGCATTGCCTGTAGGCTTCAACAAGACGGGATTCATGGCCACCATAGGCAGCAGACCGGCAGCTTCGGCCTGGGCGACCTGGGCCCGTCCCATTTCCCGGCCATCAGCAGTGACATAGGAATTCAAGGCCATATTCTGTGCCTTGAAAGGTACGACCCGTTTCCCATCTTGTAAGAAAATGCGGCATAAAGCCGTCGTAATGATGCTCTTGCCGACATGGGAACTCGTCCCCTGCAGCATGATATATTCTGCCAACCAGCCTTCCTCCTCACGATTACATTCTATTGCAATGGTTTTATTATATCTTGTCTGACGGAAAATGCAATAGAAAAAGGAGCTGTCGCATCGCGACAGCTCCTTTCAAGTTGTTAGTGGCTAGTTGTTAGTTGTTAGCGGATGGGTTTAAATTTAAAGCTTTTCTCTGAAAACTACAAACTCTGTGCTACAAACTATAAAGTAAACGGGGCATCACATGATGACAGAAACCTTCGTGCGACAGCCCCTACAGTAAATCATTAACCATGTAATTCTTTATCCAGTTCTTCCAGGCGTTCGATGCGTTTTTCTGTCGGCGGATGGGTACTGAAGAGGTTCGCGATGGCACTGCCGGCACCGGCGAAGGGATTGATGATGCACATGTGAGCCGTCGCCTTGGTCGCACCGGGCAGCGCATAGTGATGAGCGTAGTTATCGATTTTCGCCAAGGCTCTGGCCAGGGCGATGGGATCGTCGATCATACGTCCCCCTTCTTCATCGGCCATATATTCCCGTGTCCGGGAAATGCCGAGCTGGATGACAGACGCAGCCAGCGGAGCTACGATAGCCGTAACCAAGAGGGCTATGGGATTGCCGTCGCCGTCGTCATCGCGGCCGCCGCCGAAGATGGCAGCCCACTGGGCGATGTTGGCAATCATACCGATGGCGCTGGCAAAGCAGGCCACGATGGTGCTGATGAGGATATCCCGGTGCAGGACATGACTCATTTCGTGGGCCAGGACACCGCGGATTTCATCTTCGTCGAGAAGGTCCAGGATCCCTGCCGTCGCAGCAACGGCTGCATGAGACGGACTGCGGCCGGTAGCAAAGGCATTCGGCACTTCCGTCGGGATGATGTAGACCCGGGGCATGGGCAGATCCGCCCGCTGGGCCAGGTCGGCGACGATGCGGTACAGATAGTGGTCTTCGCCAACTTCCTGTGCCCGATAGGCTTTCAGGACCATGGTATCACTGAACCAGTAGGAAAAGAAGTTCATCGCCGTAGCGATGAGGAACATGACCATGACGCCGCTGCGGCCGCCGATGAGGCCGCCGATGGCCATGAGGATGCCCGCCAGGGCCGTCATGAGAAATACGGTTTTGACGCGATTCATAAAATCAACTCCTATCAAGAAGCTAAAAGTCAAAAGGTAAAATTCGTTACACTCACATTATATACGGTCTTATGTTCGTTGTCAATATGGTTGTCAATAAAAGGGTTACTTCAATATTTTGTTGTTGTAGCGCCGGATATAGACGATATATTGCCCTTTCGCATCTTTCTGGCCGTCAAAGGCGACGGTAATCGACACGTCATCCTGGGTCCATTCGACTTCTTTATCGCTCTGTTTGACTGGGAAATTTTCCATATTGGAATAAATCGTCGCTACCAGGCGGGAATAAATGCTCTTGGCCGTCGCCTTATCAGTCGTCTTGAAGTAATTGTCGAAAGCCAGGACCTTTCCCTTGGCCGACGTATCGGCAGAAAAGATTTCGATGCCTTCCGTGACGGATACGTTCTTGACGACAGACGTCCGTTCTGCCCGTTCCGTGAAGGATACGGTGCTTCCATAGAAGGTCCAGTCAGGCAGGATAGAGAAATTAGCATCGAAATCGGCCCGCGGCATGCCGAGATAGACTGTCTGATACGCCGTAAGCGGGCTTTCCGCGATTTCATCGACAGACTGGTTGTAGTCAAAAGCACCGGCCGGAACCGTCAAAGCTGCCCACAACAAAGCCGCTGCCATTATTTTTTTACAGGTCATAAGAATTCCTCCTTTATAGGAACGGTGTCAAAATCAAGCTGAACAAGGCGAAGACCAGCCGCTGCAAGGGAATAAGGATATACGTGAAAAAAGGCGTCATCATCAGGGCGATGAGAATGAGGAAGCTGTAGCGTTCGAGACTGGCCAACTTATAATTCCACGACGTCGGCAAAAAGCACATGAGGACCCGTGAGCCATCCAGCGGCGGCAGGGGAATCATGTTGAAGATGGCAAAGTTGACATTGTACAAGACGATGAGATGCAAGACCATGGGCAGGGCCGTCGTCGTAAAGAGATGGAGCTTGACAAAGACGACTTCGATGACCAGGGTGATGAAGGCCGTGATCAGATTGGACACCGGCCCGGCCAGGGCCACGCATATCTCCCCTTTCCGCCAATTCCGGAAATTGCCGACTTGTATCGTGACCGGCTTGGCCCAGCCGAACTGGGCGACCAGCAGCATAATCAAACCTACCGGGTCGATATGGGCTACCGGATTCAACGTCAGCCGCCCCATCAGGCGCGGTGTATCATCACCCATCCAGTCTGCCATTTGGGCGTGGGCATATTCATGAATGACCAGGGCGATGAGCAGGCCGGGAATCCCGGCAATAATAGAAAGTATATTAAAATCAAACATAAAATTCTCCTTTCGTTAATATTTCTATTATACGGTATCCCGAGAAAGATAACAAGATGTGGCTCGTGGCTAGGGGCTAGGGGTTAGGGGTTAGGGGTTGGCCGCTGACTGCAAAAAAAGAGGCTGTCGCACGAAGGTTTCTGCCATCATGTGATGCCCCGTTTACTTTATAGTTTGTAGCACAGAGTTTGTAGTTTGCAGAGAAAATCTTTAAATTTAAAGCCATCTGCTAACCACTAGCCACTAGCTACTAGCCACAAAAAAAGCTTGTCGCACATGCGACAAGCTTTTTTCACCGCTTCCGGTATTCATATTCTACGTTTTGTTCGACGATCGCCGCTTTTTCTTCGATTTCCCGGATTTCATTAATCGTGTTCGTCACGAAGGCTTCATCCTTGATGGATTTCAGGTTGATGCGGACGCTGTAGAAGGCCGAGCGCATAGCTGCTCTGGCGTTCATGGTAGCAATGACGCCGTCAGTGATGACCCAGGCGTTGCCATAGCGGACGACTTGTTCCGCCAGCTGGAGGAGGACGAAAATGTCCTTGCCCAGTTCAAAAGGCGATAGGGCCGCATCCTTGAAGGCCTGCTGGACCTTAGCCGTCCGGTCCGGCATATCCTTGGGCAGGCGGACGGCGCGGATGACGCCATCGAAAGCCGCTGCGTCTTCAGCGATACCGTCGAGGTAGCGCTGGCGCAGACCGTGAGCCTTGTCGCGGATGGACACCATAAGTTTCTCGATTTCATCATAGCCCTTCTTGCCGATGGTCAGGTTGGCGACCATTTCTACAAGCGCTGCTGCCGAAGCAGCGGTCATAGCGGCGATGCCGCCGCCGCCGGGAACGGGTTCCTTAGAAGCCGTGACTTCCAGGAGCCCGTCGAGGGGCATGGATTGGAATTGTGTAAAATCCATCTTAGAACAATCCCGTAATGACGCCGTTTTCGTCGATATCCATGCGGTTGGCAGCCGGCACTTTCGGCAGACCCGGCATAGTCATGATATTGCTCGTCTGGCAGACGATGAAGCCGGCACCGGTGCAGACGCGGACGTCCTTGACCGTGACCTTGAAGCCTTTCGGGGCTCCCAGGAGCGCCGGGTTATCCGACAGGGAGTACTGCGTCTTGGCCACGCAAATCGGCATTTTGTCGAGGCCAAAGGCTTCCAGTTCTTTAATCTGTTTCTGGGCATTGCTTTCAAAGATGACGCCGTCGCCGCCGTAGACTTTCTTGACGATGGTTTCCATTTTTTCAGGAATCGAGGCGTTGACGTCATAGAGGGGTTTGTACGGGGTCTTCGGCTGCTGCAGCAGTTTCAGGACCTTTTCGCCCATTTCGACGCCGCCTTTGCCGCCTTCGGCCCAGCAGTTGTTGAGGGCGACTTCGACGCCGTAATCTTCGCAGAGTTTGCGCAGTGTGGCGATTTCTTCATCCGTATCGCTGATGAATTTATTGATGCCTACGACGACGGGTACGTCGAAGAGACGCATATTTTCGATGTGTTTAGCCAAGTTGGCAAAGCCCTTCTTCAAGGCTTCGACATTTTCTTCCTGCAAGTTCTTCTTGTCGACGCCGCCATGCATCTTCAGGGCACGGACAGTCGCAACGATGACGACAGCATCCGGCTTGATGCCGGCAAAACGGCATTTGATGTCCATGAACTTTTCAGCACCCAGGTCGGCACCGAAACCGGCTTCCGTAACGGCGATGTCCCCCATCTTCATGGCCAGTTTGGTAGCGACGACGGAGTTGCAGCCGTGGGCGATGTTGGCGAAAGGACCGCCATGGACCAGGGCCGGTGTGTGTTCGAGGGTCTGGACCAGGTTCGGCTTGATGGCATCTTTCATGAGGATGGCCATGGCGCCTTCGACGCCGAGCTGGCGAGCCGTGACCAGATTGCCGTCCAAGTCATAGGCCACGGTGATGTCGCCCATGCGTTTCTTGAGGTCCATGAGGTCGCTGGCCAGGCAGAGAGCGGCCATGATTTCCGAAGCGACGGTAATCATGAAGTGGTCTTCCCGCGGGAAACCGCAGACTTTACCGCCCATGCCGACGACGATATTGCGCAGGGCCCGGTCGTTCATGTCCATGACGCGCTTCCAGATGATGCGGCGTACGTCGATGCGCAGGGCATTGCCCTGATGGACGTGGTTGTCGATAGCTGCGGCCAGCAGGTTGTTGGCTGCCGTAATGGCGTGCATATCACCGGTGAAGTGCAGGTTGATATCTTCCATGGGAAGGACCTGGGAATAGCCGCCGCCAGCAGCACCGCCTTTGATGCCGAAGACCGGACCCAGGGACGGTTCGCGCAAGGCGACGACGGCCTTATGGCCCATGTAGTTCAGGGCCTGGGCCAGGCCGATAGTCGTCAAGGTCTTGCCTTCACCAGCCGGTGTCGGCGTGATAGCCGTGACCAGGACCAGTTTCCCGTCTTCATTCTTCGCGAGGCGCTTGATGGCGTCAAAAGAAATCTTCGCTTTATATTTTCCGTAGAGTTCCAAGTCATCATCGGTGAGGCCGACTTGTTTCGCAATGGCCGTAATCGGTTCTAATTTCGTCTGCTGTGCAATTTCGATATCGCTCAATACCTTTGCCATAGTAGTTGTCACTCCTGTTCTTTGCATAAAAAAAGGCCGCTCCGCTGGAAGGTTGCCCAGACGGTCGGCTTCAAGAAATCATGCTCCCCGTGGTAACTCCACTTCCGTCAGTCACATGATTATGGCTTCATTATACAAAAAAAGAACCCTTCGGTCAAGGGTTCTTTTTGTAGGATGTCTTACTGGATCACGCAAGTATCGAGGTGTTCAAAACCGGTGAGCAGGCCTTTCACCTGGACGGCAATCTGCTGGCAGCCGCCTTTTTCTTTGCTTTCGATGTTCAGCGGCATGTTGGGGTCGTGAAGAGACATGCGCAGCAGGGCCCAGCCGTTGGGGAATACGAGACGCACGCCTTCATAAGACGGTTTGGCGATAGTGATGCCCGCTTGAGCCGCCCGTTCTTCGAACTGCTTGAGCACGTCGGCACCATAAGCCTGGACATCATCCGTGCCGGTAATCTTCAGGCGGAATTCGACGCCTTCAGCGGGATGGCCCAGTTTGGCAATGAGGTCGCCGAGCTGTTTGCCTTCCTTCTTGGCTTTCGTCGCAGCGATGAGCAGTTTGACGGCCAGATATGCCCCATCGTCGAGGTAGTAGTTTTCACTCAAGGCGCCGTGCCCGGATGTTTCGATGGCCAGCGGCGAGACCGTACCAGCCTGGTTGAGGCGGATACATTCATCGATGACATTTTTATAGCCCCGCATATAACGGTGATGGACCAGGTGGAGTTCATCCTGGAGGAACGTCGTCAGTTCATCGGATGTGACCGAATCAGTGACGATGGTACTGCCCGGATAATCCGGAGCCAGGATAGCAGCCATCATGGCGATGAGGGCGTTGCGGTTGATTTCTTCCCCATCGGGCAGGACAGCGCTCATGCGGTCTACGTCCGTGTCGAAGATGAGGCCCAGGTCGGCTTGGTTATCGAGGACGGCCTTGCGGATAGAGGCCATGGCGTCGGCATTTTCCGGATTGGGGATGTGGTTCGGGAACATGCCATCCGGTTCCAGGAACTGACTGCCCGTCGTATCGGCGCCGAGTTCAGCCAGGACTTTGGTGGCAAAGAAACCGCCGCTGCCGTTGCCGGCATCGACGACGATATGCATCCCTTCCAGAGGACGGTCGTACATGCCGGAGCAGAGACCGGCGCAGATTTTGCGGCGCAGGTGCAGGGCGTAAAGGTCAATCAGGTCCAGCGAGGCAATCGCTGCCGACGATACGGCCATGGCCGACAGGCCCGAAGCCAGGGTCAATACTTCTTTGACTTCGCTCTTTTCCAGGCCGCCGTCGACGGTAAAGAATTTCAGGCCATTGCGGTTATACGGCAGATGGCTGGCCGTAATCATGATGGAGCCATCCATGTGGGTATCTTCAAAAATAATGGACATGAACATGGCCGGTGTCGAAGCCAGGCCGCAGTCCGTGACGTGGACGCCCTGGCCGAGGAGCCCGCCGAAGACAGCGTCTTTCATCATGCCCGCTGACACGCGGGAATCGTGGCCGACGGCAATGCGCAGGTCACTCGTCTGTTTATGCAGCTTCTTGGCTAAAAACTTGGCAAATCCAGCGGCAATGCGGTTGACCGCTTCCGGGACTAAGGTGACGTCTTCACCGGGGACGCCGGCAACGGCAACGCCGCGGACATCACTGCCATTCTGTAATTTCATCATCGCTTCTGTAGTTATCATGTATGGGTGTTTCCTTTCTTCAATTTGGCGCACAGCGTCCGCCGCTTCTTATCATACTGAAAATCAGGCCAAAAGGCAAGCGTCGACAATGGCTTCTGCCGTCAGGCCATATTTTTTCAGGAGGTCTGCGGCCTTGCCGGATTCACCAAAACAGTCGCCGATGCCGACGTAAGCCTGGCGGGTCGGACAGCGGCGCGACAAGGTTTCCGCAACGGCGCCGCCCAGGCCGCCGATGACGCTGTGTTCTTCGGCTGTAACGACGAAGCCCGTCTTCTTGGCCGCAGCGACGACCAGTTCTTCGTCGAGAGGCTTGATGGCGGCCATGTCGATGACCATGACCTGACGGCCCCGGTCGGCCAGGATGTCGGCTGCTTTCAGTGCTTCCTGGACCATGAGCCCCGTGGCGATGACGGCGGCATCACAGCCGTCGCGCAGGACCGTCCCCTTCCCCCACTGGAAAGGACAGCTGCCCTGGTAGACATCGCCGACCTTGGCCCGGCCCATGCGCACGTAAACCGGACCATCATGGGCGACGGCAGCCCGGATGACGGCTTCCGTTTCGGCGCCATCGGCCGGACAGACGACGGTCATATTCGGCAGGCTGCGCATGATGGCCATGTCTTCGACGGACTGGTGCGTCGCTCCGTCTTCACCGACGCTGAGACCGGCATGGGTGGCACAGATTTTGACGTTGAGCCGCGGCAGGCAGATGGAGTTTCGAATCTGTTCAAAAGCCCGGCCCGTGCCAAAGACAGCAAAGGTACTGGCCAGGGGAATCTTGCCGCAGGCCGCAAAGCCAGCCGCTGTACCCATCATATCCTGTTCAGAAATGCCCATGTCGAAATAGCGTTCTGGTGCCACTTTCTGAAAAGCCATCGACCGCGTCGACGAGCCTAAATCCGCATCGAGGACGACAATCTTCGGATTTTTATACAATTCCGTTTCTAAGAGATGCCCGTAGGCATCGCGTGTTGCCATAGCCATCAGTCTTCGCCCCCTAATTCACGTAACGCCCGTTCACATTCTTCTTTCGTCGGCGCCTTGCCATGCCAGGACACGGCATTTTCCATGAACGATACGCCTTTGCCCTTGATGGTCTGGGCGATGATGGCCGTCGGCTTCCCTTTCACGGCCCGGGCCTGCTGCAATGCAGTGCGGATGGCGTCGTAATCGTGTCCGTCGATTTCCAGGACATGCCAGCGGAAGGCCCGGAACTTGTCGGCAATGGGCATGACGTCCATGACATCTTCATTGGATCCGTCGATCTGCAATCCGTTGTGGTCGATGAACAAGGTCAGGTTATCCAGCTTGTACTGGGCTGCCGACATGGCCGCTTCCCAGATCTGACCCTCTTCGATTTCACCGTCGCCAGCAATGACATAGACCCGCCAGTCTGCCCCGTCCAATTTGGCTGTCATCGCCATGCCATTGGCCGCCGACAAGCCCTGTCCCAGGGATCCCGTCGTCATGTCGATGCCTGGCGTCGTATTCATATCGGGATTGCCCTGGAGCATAGCCCCGCACTGGCGCAGGTGCCACAATTCATCTTCCGGGAAAAAGCCCCGTTCAGCCAGCGTCGCATACAGGGCTGGTACCGTATGGCCCTTGGAGAGGACGAAACGGTCCCGGTCCGGCCAGTGAGGTCGTTTGGGATCGATCCGCATGACATCGAAATACAAGACTTGCAGCATATCGACAATGGACAAAGAGCCACCGGGATGACCGGACTGGGCCAGGGTGACCATCTTGACGATATCCTGCCGCACGTGAGCCGCATGACGGCTCAATTCTTTGCTATCCATGAGAAAGCCCCCTTTTGCCTTATATTATAGCACAAAAGAGGCTGTCGCATTAAGACAGCCTCTTTTTACGTTGATCGTAGGTCGTTCATCGTTTGTCGTATGGGATTA